>JANRMC010000090.1:0-16769 GCA_033761915.1 Flavihumibacter sp. | reverse complement strand
TACCAAACCTTATTGGGTGTAACCGGTAGTGGTAAAACGTTTACCATTGCCAATGTTATACAAAATGTGCAACGCCCCACATTGGTGATTACGCATAATAAAACACTGGTGGCACAATTGTATGGTGAGTTTAAGCAGTTTTTTCCGGACAACGCAGTGGGCTATTTTGTTAGCTACTATGATTATTATCAGCCGGAAGCCTACCTGCCTGTAAGTGATACTTATATTGAAAAGGACCTTTCAATAAATGAAGAACTGGATAAATTACGCCTGCAGGCCACCACACAATTGTTAAGTGGCCGCAGAGATATTATTGTGGTGGCCAGTGTGAGTTGTATTTACGGTATGGGCAACCCAACCGATTATGAGAATGGTATCATACGCATTAATAAAGGGCAAACATTATCTCGCCAGGGTTTTCTGCATTCATTGGTAAACTCTTTATACAGCCGCAGCCAGGGAGAGTTTGGCCGTGGTACTTTCAGAGTAAAAGGAGATACGGTGGATATTAATTTGCCCTATGTTGACTTTGGCTACCGCATTACTTTTTTTGGAGACGATATTGAAGAAATAGAAAGCTTTGAACTGGCAAGTGGCAAGCGTATTGGTAAAATGGAAAACGCCGCCATCTTTCCGGCTAACTTATACCTGGCACCAAAAGATATTTTACAACAGGTTATTTACGAAATACAGGACGAAACCAATGCACAGGTAGAATATTATAAATCCGTAGGCAAATACATAGAAGCACAACGTTTAAGTGAACGGGTAAACTATGATTTGGAAATGATACGTGAACTGGGTTATTGCAATGGTATAGAAAACTACTCCCGTTTTTTTGACCGCCGCCAGCCCGGTACCCGCCCCTTCTGTTTGTTAGATTATTTTCCGAAAGATTTTATAACCATTGTAGATGAAAGCCACCAAACCATACCGCAGGTAAGCGGTATGTATGGCGGAGACAGAAGCCGTAAACTGATATTGGTAGATTTTGGTTTTCGTCTGCCATCAGCGTTAGACAACCGCCCCTTAAATTTTCATGAGTTTGAAAGCTTAACCGGGCAAACCGTTTATGTATCTGCCACGCCGGATCATTATGAATTGGAAAAAAGCGGCGGTGTGGTGGTAGAACAGGTGGTGCGACCCACTGGTTTATTAGACCCGCCCATTGAAATAAGACCCAGTGTTAACCAGATAGATGATTTGCTGGATGAAATAGATAAGCGGGTAAAAGATGGCGACCGTGTGTTGGTTACCACCTTAACCAAGCGCATGGCAGAAGAAATGGATAAGTACCTGCACCGCATCAATATTAAAAGTAAATACATTCATAGCGAAGTGCACACGCTTGACAGGGTTGAAATTTTAAGAGACCTGCGCCTGGGTGTAATTGATGTGCTGGTTGGTGTAAACTTATTGCGTGAAGGATTGGATTTACCCGAGGTTTCATTGGTGGCCATATTGGATGCAGACAAAGAAGGTTTTTTGCGCAACGAAAAATCGTTAACGCAAACAGCGGGCCGCGCCGCCCGTAATGTAAAAGGCAAGGTTATTTTTTATGCAGATACCATGACGCAAAGCATGCAAAAAACCATTGACGAAACCCTGCGCCGACGCGAAAAACAAATAGCCTATAATATTGAACATAATATAACACCTAAAACAGTAAGCAAAAGTAAAGAGCAGGTTTTTGCTCAAACCTCTGTGTTGGATATTAAGGGGTACGATGCCAATAACCCTTATGCCCTTGCTGGTGATGAAACAATAACCGCCGCCGCAGAAGAGCAGGAAGTGTACAGCACCATACCACAAATGGAAAAAGCGGTGGCAAAAATTAAAAAAGAAATGGAACGTGCCGCTAAAGATTTAGACTTTATGCAGGCCGCTAAATTAAGAGACGAAATGTTTACCCTGCAAAAAAAGCTGGAAGCGATGAAGTAGTGTTTTGGGTAGCCTGCATTTGTAATGCTATTAAGAATCGTTGCGTCGCACACTGCAGCTATGGTAAAAGGTATGGGGCATAGGGCTTAAGCATTACACCTTATACTTTTAGATTATACCATTTCTTCTGTTGAAGTGTGCGACGCAACAATGCTTAACCGGAGTTACTATTGCTGGATACCTAAAAAGAAAACTGTAATTGAGAGGGCTTTTTAATAACGGGTGCTGCCGGACTACCTACTGTAAACAATTCACTTTCGTTATAACGGCTTAATACATGAATGGCCACACCATTAGCGTGTGGTTCAAATAACTGCTGCACCAGTTGCGGGTTGTTATTGTTTTTAGAAAGATGCGATAACAAAAGATGTGATAAATGCACAGGGCGGTGCTGCAAAAATAAATCCAGCGCCTGGCGATTGCTTAAATGCCCTTTGCCTCCTTTTATACGTGTTTTTAGAATGTAGGGGTAACTGCCTTTATCCAGCATCTCTTCATCGTAATTAGCTTCTAAAAATGCAGCATGGCATTTTTTAAAATGGGCAATTAAATTTTCGCAGGGGGTGCCAATATCTGTAAACACGCCCACTGTGATAGTGCTGTTACTTACGGTAAAGCTGTACGGGTCTGCTGCATCGTGATGCTTACTGAAAGCTGTAATGGTTAAGCCACCAATAACTACCGGTGTTGTTTCATTAAAATGAAATACATTTTTTTTATCCAGCTTCAGTCGGGCTTCTTTGCGGGTAGACTCAGTTATATACACCGGTATTTTATACTTGTTAGAAAAAATAACCAGTCCTTTTATATGATCGCTGTGCTCGTGAGAAATAAAAATGGCTTTGATGTTTTCAATACTTAGCTGCATTCTTTTTAAACGCAGTTCAACTTCTTTACACGATAAACCAATATCCACCAACACGGCTTCGCTGCCATTGCTTATATAATAGCAATTGCCGTTACTGCCAGAATTAATAGATGCAATGGTGAGCGACATATTTTTTTGTTGCCTGCAAAACTAAGGGTTTACCGGCTGGTTTTGTAATACCAGTACGGTGCAAAAGACCTCATCTGCTTTAATTTCCTGCCGCAGGATGCAAAACTGTTGCAGTGCATCAATAAAAGGTTTGGCCATTAAACGCTGCGGGGTGCTTATAATAATGGTGGTGTCCTGCTGTAAAAAATTATGTATTACCTGCAACAATTGTTCAAAGGCTGCGGGTTCATAATTCACATCGCTTAACAATAGCACATCGGTGCTAAGGTCTTTGGGCAGGTTATTCCAGTTAAGAACTGCTGTGGTAAAATTTGTATGGTGTTTTGCGGCTTCGGTAATGTATGCTAATGGCTCCGGCACATAATCGGTACAGGTAACCTGTTGGGCAATTTGTGCGGCCAGTAATGAAGGCAAACCAATACCGGCAGCCAGTTCTAATACCTGCTTGTTTTTTAAAAGCAATGGATGGTTTGCCAAAAACTGTGTGAGTGCTTTTGCAGCCGGCCATATTTTAGCCCAGTAAGGAAATACATGCGTGGTCAGCTGGCTGTTGAGTTGTTGCTGGTGCCATTGCTGCACAGCAATGGGTTGTGGCACCAATGGCCGTACGGTGTATTGGTTAAACTGCAGGGTAATAAATGTGGCAGGTAATAACATTATTTACAAAGAAAGGAATTAGCAGGGCAACCTGCTGTTTGTGCTGTAACTATTTTGTAGCTTGCCGCTATGGATGCCGCAACAATTATAACACAAACGCAAAAATGGATTGCCAATGTGGTGGTGGGTTGTAATTTTTGTCCGTTTGCAGCCCGGGAAGTTAAAAACAATACTATTTTTTATACGGTAGAAACAGCCAGTGATAAAGCAACCTGTTTAAAAACACTGGCAACCGAATTAGAAAGGCTGGATAGTAATGCCGCCGTTGCCACCAGTTTTTTAATTGTACCCAATGGCTATGCAGATTTTTATGAATACCTGCACCTGGTAGAGTTGGCTGAAAAATTAATAAACAAACTGGGTTATGAAGGGGTGTACCAGGTAGCGAGTTTTCATCCGCAGTATTTATTTGCTGGCAGTACGCCCAATGATGCGGCTAATTATACCAACCGCTCTCCTTACCCAATGCTGCACCTGTTGCGGGAAGAACAAATGGAACAGGCCTTAGAAAATTTTCCGGAGCCGGAACAGATACCAGAACGCAACATTGCATTTGCCCAACAAAAAGGGCTGGCGTATATGAAAGCCTTATGGGAAAAAAGTTTTAGCTGATTTATTTACTACTGATGAACGGTGCCCCGAAAGCCATTCACCAATCCCCTTCGGGGTTTTCAACGAGCTACTGCTGTTGAGAAAAGACGTAATGCTGGTTACCAAAAAACTATTCTTTCTCTTTTGTATCTATAATAAACAGGTCTTCATTATCCCGTTTCATTAAATATTTTTCACGGGCATACTGCTCAATGGTGGCTGCGTTGTTTTTAAGAGCATCTAATTCTGCGCGGGTGGTGGCAATCTGCTGTTCGTAATAGTCTTTGCTTTTATTTAAATCCCGCAGCTCTGTACGCTGGGTGATGTAGGTGGTGTAAATATCGCGGTCGTCAAAAAACAACATCCAAACGGTAAAAATTGCTGCGCTTAAAAAATATTTATTTTTTAGCCAGGCTGGTATGCTGTTAAGGATTTTCATATTGATGATTTTAGTTTGACGGTGCAGCGCCATAAAAAACCGCAAAGCCATCTGAACACAAATCTATTTAAAATTTTTGTTCAGCAGCTTTGCGGCTGTGTATTTTTAAAATGGCTTATTTGCCAAACTTAATCTTTCCTTTAGGATAGATAGCGGCTGAACCCAATACTTCTTCTATACGTAATAACTGGTTGTACTTGGCCATACGATCGGTACGGCTGGCAGAACCGGTTTTAATCTGACCGCAGTTTAAAGCCACTGCTAAATCAGCAATGGTAGTATCTTCTGTTTCACCACTGCGGTGGCTCATAATGGTATTATATCCGTTGTGCTGTGCCAGCGATACGGCGTTAATGGTTTCTGTAATAGTACCAATCTGGTTTACTTTTACCAGCAGGCCATTACCCACACCTTTATCAATACCTTGTTGTAAACGCTCTACGTTGGTAACAAATAAATCATCTCCTACCAGCTGGCATTTTTTACCTACGGCATCGGTCAGCATTTTCCAACCAGCCCAATCATCTTCTGCCATACCATCTTCAATAGAACTGATGGGGTATTTTTTTACCCAACCTTCCCAAAACTTCACCAGCTGTTCGCTGCTCATTTCTTTACCGCTGCTTTTATGAAATACGTATTTCTTTTTCTTCGCATCCCACAGTTCGCTGTTGGCAGCATCCATGGCAATAGTAATTTGAGAGCCGGGTTTATAACCTGCAGCCACAATAGCTTCCATTACAGTATCAATGGCTTCATCATTGCTTTGAATATTGGGAGCAAAGCCACCTTCATCGCCCACATTGGTGCTGAAGCCTTTTTTCTTCAATACACTTTTCAGGGCATGAAAAATTTCAACACCCCAACGCAGCCCTTCGCTGAAAGTATTGGCACCAACAGGCATTACCATAAATTCCTGAAAATCTATTTTATTATCAGCATGTGCCCCACCGTTTAAGATATTCATC
This sequence comes from Flavihumibacter sp., assembly GCA_033761915.1. Lineage (GTDB taxonomy): Bacteria > Bacteroidota > Bacteroidia > Chitinophagales > Chitinophagaceae > JACMLD01. Next base: position 11,176 of record JANRMC010000090.1, on the reverse strand, counting down.
ATTGGAATGGGTAATACTTTTGCATTGCTGCCACCAATATAACGATACAGAGGAAGGCCCGCTTCCTGTGCTGCTGCTTTTGCAGCCGCCATACTTACAGCCAGCATGGCATTAGCACCCAGTTTACCTTTATTGGCAGTGCCATCCAGTTGAATTAATAAATCGTCAATGTGCACCTGCTCACTTACTTCGCTGCCCACCAGTTGGTCGGCAATAATATCGTTTACATTTTTTACTGCTTTTAAAACACCTTTACCCAGGTATTTCTTTTTATCATTATCCCGCAGTTCCACCGCTTCGTGTATACCGGTGCTGGCACCGCTGGGTACCGCAGCACGGCCCAAGGCTCCTTCTTCAGTTAATACATCTACTTCTACAGTAGGGTTACCGCGGCTGTCTAATATTTGTCTTGCATGAACGTCAACAATAAAACTCATAGCAAATAGTATTTGTGTTGTTTAATATAAATGTAAATGGCGGCAGCAAATCTATTAAACTTTTATTGTATTACCGGTTTTCATGGGCAATTCATTCTACTAAAACCTTTGCTGCTAAACCTTGTTAGTTAGTTTTTTGATCCCTGTGTTAAGCTTCTGAAAACTTCTTCCAGGCTGGCTGTTGCATTGGTTTGTATGGAAAGAATTTCTTTATTGGTGCGCAGGCTAAACTCCAGTACTTGCTTTTTAACATGGTCTGCTGTTGCCGTAGTAATGATAATGGTATTACCTGTTTGTACCTGCACGGCATCAACCCCGCTTAAATTTTTCAACTCGTTTTCTGTAACCGCTTGTTTAAACTGCACCACCACGGTGCTGGTTTCTTTGGTTCCTTTTTGCAGGTTTGTCAATGTATCATCGGCCACAATAGTGCCCTTATTAATAATTACCACCCTTTCACAAACGGCTTCCACTTCCTGCAGAATATGAGAGGAGAACAAAACTGTTTTTTCTTTACCCAGTTCTTTTATCACATCTCTTATTTCTGCAATCTGGTTAGGGTCTAAGCCACTGGTGGGTTCATCCAGTATCAACACATCGGGGTTGTGTATTAACGCAGCCGCTAACCCCACCCGTTGTTTATAGCCTTTGGAAAGCTGGCCAATTTTCTTTTTGCTTTCCGGTGTTAAACCCACCGTGCTGATGACTGCTTCTATGCGGTTTTTTTTATCGGCTACCTGGTGCAGGTCTGCCACAAAATCCAGGTACTCCCGCACATACATGTCAAAATACAAGGGGTTTGCTTCGGGCAGGTAACCAATTCTTTTTTTAGTTTCCAGCGGTGTGGTAACCACATCTATTCCGCACACCTGTGCACTGCCACCATCCGGCGTTAAATAACCAGTAATCATTTTCATGGTAGTACTTTTGCCGGCGCCATTAGGACCTAAAAAACCTACAATCTCTCCTTTTTTTACAGCAAAAGAAATTCCGTTAACCGCCTTCTGCGTGCCGTATACTTTACTCAGGTTCTTAACTTCTATAGACATGGGTTGTAATTTATTCCGTGAAATTACAGAATCTGCAAGTTGTATGAAAAAAACAGACATTCGCGGCACAAATAACTTTCTTTATTTTGAATACAGACATTCTTGTGAGTAACCTCACTAACCCGACCTTGCTTTTTTTTCTGCTGGGTATAGTAGCCGCTGTTGTTAAAAGCGATTTAGAAATTCCGGCAGCTACTATAAAATTCATTTCCCTGTATTTATTGTTTTCAATTGGCTTCAGAGGCGGGCAGGAGTTAGCCCATAGTGGCTTAACCCGTGAAATAACCACCACCTTATTGCTGGCTGTTGCTTTTGCTGCATTGGTTCCGTTTTATACTTTCTATTTGCTGAAGCAAAAATTAAATGTTTATGATGCCGGAGCTGTTGCTGCTGCATATGGTTCTGTAAGTGCTGTTACGTTTGTGAGTGCCGGAAACTTTTTAGAATCGGGGGGTATTCATTATGGCGGACATATGGTGGCGGCGATGGCTTTGATGGAAGCGCCTGCTATTATTGTAGGTGTAATGCTGATTCGGAAATACGGAGATAAAACAGAAAAAAAACAAAGCTTGTTAAATACCGTGCATGATGCGTTAACCAACGGCTCTGTATTAATGATTGTTGGAAGTTTGGTGATTGGTATGGTATCTGATGTGAAGCAGGCTGAAGGTATTAAGCCTTTTACCAGTGATATTTTTAAAGGCTTTTTAGCTGTTTTTTTATTAGAGATGGGGATGGTGGCTGCCCGTCGTTTTAAAGCTTTCAGAACCTATGGCTGGTATGCTTTTTTGCTGGCCTTATTATTACCTATTGTAAATGGTTTGCTGGTTATTTTTGTTTCACTGCCCTTTCATATTGAAGCGGGTAACAGGTTTTTGCTTACCATTTTAATTGCCAGTGCTTCTTATATTGCAGTGCCGGCTGCCATGCGGCTGGCAGCACCCAAAGCTGACCCCGGTTTATATATTCCGATGGCTTTAGGAGTTAGTTTTCCTTTCAATATTAGTATTGGTTTTCCTATTTTCTGGCAACTCATACAATGGTGTTGTTGAAATAATCTAATGACATTTTTTGCCATCAGATTCTAAAAGAAATTCTTAAAACTTATTAACAACAATACCAGAATTATAGTATGGTTCGTTTTTTGAACTGAAAAACGGGGCCCGGCATTGTATTACAGTTGAAGAGTGCGACGCAACGGCTGTTGCTATTTTTTCCAAAGCTGGCTACCACCACAAAACTTTATAACATTATTTTATTAAACTATTTTAAAGCCGGTACATCTTTACATAAAACCAGGGCCATGAAACGTTTTATTTTATTTGCAATTATTATTTGCATTGCTACCGGCTTAACGGCCTTTTCTGTTAACAACAAAATACGTACGGCCCGCTACAGCCGTTTTAACAGCGAGTTGAACGGGACCCCCTATTTAATTATCGACAAATCTGACTACGAATTACAGGTGTATGATGATGATGGCTGGTATGCCACCTACCCTGTGGTATTTGGCAGTAAAACATTAGACGATAAAATGATGGAGGGCGACCGTAAAACACCTGAAGGCAGTTTTAAAATTATTAGCAAACGCCCCCATGAAAAATGGGGAAAGATTATGCTGATTGATTACCCCACTAAAGCAGATTACGATAAGTTTAAAGCCAGAAAAGCAAAGGGCTTATTACCAAAATCGGCCCGCATTGGTGGCGGCATTGGTATACATGGCACCTGGCCAAGAGATGATATGGCAGTAGATTATTTTCAGAACTGGACGAATGGCTGTGTATCGTTAAAGCGGGAAGAAATGGATGAACTGTACGACATGATACCTATTGGCACCAAGGTTACTATTCAACGTTAGAACTGGGTATTTTTGATATTAAGAGTTGTTTTTGGTCAACAATTGTGCAGACAGTATTTATCAATTAACTAAAGCATAGTAATTTTAAACAAATCCATCCACCCCATGTGGGTGGATTTGTTGTTTAATGCTTTACCGCTTTGTTAAAATATTAATGACACTTGCTTTACGCATTTTTTACAGAAATGCGCATGTTAGTGGCTTAGAAAAAATTCCGGCCAGTGGCGCCTGCATACTTTTGGCCAATCACCCTTCTTCTTTAATGGATGCTGCTTTACTGGGTCTGTTAATTAAACGGCCGGTATATTTTTTCGCAAGAGGGGATGTTTTTATAAATCCCCTAGTAATAAAAATACTTTCCTGGCTGCATATGCACCCGGTGCACAATCATGATGCGGGACGCCATACCTTAACCCACAACAATGCCAGTTTTATGGCAGCAGGTAATTTATTACAACAAGGGGCTTTACTACTTTTTTTTCCGGAAGGCAACAGCCATACCGAACCTCAGTTACAGCAGTTTAAAAAAGGTATTTTCAGAATTGCAATGGATGCTGTTAAAGAAAGTAATTACACATTAAACATTCCGCTTTTGCCAGTAGGCATAACATATACACACCCCACACAATGCCGGGCTAAAGTGTACGTGCAGGCGGGCAACTTAATAAACAGCAACAGCTATATACCCTTGTTTCAACAAAACCCGGCAACTTGTTTTTTAAAAATGGCTAAAGATTGTTATGACGCCACAGAACCATTGGTGATACATATTAAAGATGCGGACAAATTACCAGCCGCTATTAACTGCTTAAGCATACAAAGAAACGATACCGCATTCAGGCAATGGCCCTGGCAACAGCCCCAACAGCCTTTTTTTATAAAAGAAAAAGAAATAGCTAATAAAATAAATTATGCCTCGCCAGATTTTTGGGCACGCCTGCAAAACAGCACATCTTACTATTTTACCACCCTGGCCAACCATAAGCTGAGTGATAAAGCCGTTGTTGCAAAAGCAGTGTTGCCACTTATACTATTAATTGTATTGGCCCCTGTTTATGCTGTTGCCTGGCTGCTTACCGGCATACCCGTTGCCATAGCCCGAAGCATTGCTAATAAAAAAGTGTATCGTTTAGATTTTTACTCGTGGATATTTGTAGCCATTGCTGCCTTGCTTAGTTTTATCTGGTGGCTAACGCTGCTGCTGATTGCTTTAAATATTTTTGGTACAATGGGTTGGTTGCTGCTGCCAGCTTATGCTGTATTGGGCTGCTTTGCTTTGTATTATTACAATGCCATTTCTGTATACCGCTTAACAAAACAAAAAGCATCCTTGCCAGTAAACGTACAGCAACAATTAGTACAACAGCGGCAGGAGCTGCAATTATTGTTGGCTTAAAAAAGCCCCTACTTCGTTTTTCCATTTTTCGGGTTCTTTGTCTAACAACGATTCGTGTTTTGCTGTTTCATACACCACCAGTTTCTTTGCGGTGCTGGCCGCATTGGCAAAAATAGTTTGCGTTTCTGCTTCAGTAACTCTGGCATCTAAACGGCCCCATTGTACCAGCAAAGGGCACTGTATATCTTTTACATAATCCTGCGGATTGTGGTTAAAAGCCCAAAAGCCATGCTCAGTACCGCCCCAAAAACTCAGCAAGGTGGCAATGGGTTGTTCGGGCAAACCCATAATTCTTACCCGGCCTTTTACCGCTTGCTCTAAACTTCCAAAAGACATTTCCATTATAAGTTTTGAAGGTTGCAGTTTAAACACACTTATTGCTCTTGCAGTGGTAGCAGCACCTAAAGAAATACCCCATAATACTATATTTTTTTCACCCTGCTGCTGTATATAATCATACGCTGCCTTTACATCATTAGCTTCATCGTACCCAATAGTGCAGGCATTGCCACCACTGCCACCATGAGCCCTGAAATCGGTTAGCAAAACAGCATACCCCATTGCATGCATGGCATAAGCTTCTCTTAAAATTTTACTCTTGCTGCTGCCATGCCCATGAAACATAATAACAGTGCCCTTGCTGCTGTCTTTATTAATATACCAGGACTGAAGCGTTAAACCACCCGCTGTTTTTAAAGGAATGGTTTTAAAAGGTAATGCGGGTTGCTCTTTGTTTTCAGATTTGTAATACGTAATGCCAAACAAAGCCGCTTTGGTTTTTTGCCAGCCACTCATTTGTTCGGGCTTCAGCCTTACTGTGGCTGCGCCGTCATAAAAATGGGTAAACTTCCAGGCATGAAAAGCAGCAATTATATTTAAAAAAATAAATACAATTAAAAACGTTCTCAATAATAAACGCAGCGTTCTTACGCCGGCAGATCTTTTTTGTACGGCCATCATTAACTATTTAAAAAATAAATATAATACTCTAAACTAATAATGTAATGTATGTTACCGGCAGTGGCACCTCTTGCAGCAATTGTTGCGTCGCACTCTTGTACAGTAACAATAGTGGCAGCAATTATTTACCAAATAATTTAAACAGGTAATCATTTTCAAAAACCGCATACGTGGGGTGGCCGCTGGCGGTGGCATTGGGTTGCTGGCATTTAAATAAATCATCCACCAGGGTTTTCATTTCTTTTTCGGTTAAGCGCTGTCCGGCTTTAATACTTTGCTGCATTACCAGTGAACGGATAATTTTCTCACGGCTGCTAAACTTCACATCGCTGCTGTAATGTTTATACTGCTCTAATAAATTTTCTATAGCGGCTTTTTCATTACCCTGCAGCACATCGGCCGGTGTACCCTGTATAACAAAGCTGTTATTACCAAAGGGTTCAATTAAAAAACCAAGCAGTTGCAGATCGGGCAGCAGCTCTTGCAGCAACACGGCATCCTGCGCTGTAAACTGCAACGTAATAGGAAATAAGCTGCGTTGTGCCGCCATAGGTTTACCCTGTGTGGCTGCAATAAATTGCTCGTATAAAATACGTTCATGGGCATGCTGCTGGTAAATAAGCATAAATCCATTGCGCAGGGTGGCAACAATAAAACTGTTATGCAACTGCAGCAAAGCACTATCTTCCAGAACCGGTGAGTTGGTAACAGCAGGCTCAAAATGCAGTGCATCTGCCGCATCTTGCTGCCGCACCTGGTCTAACAACGATGAAAATTTTTGAGCTTCGTTTGCGTCTCTGTCTTCTGGGTTTCGCCAGTGCTGAAAAGCGTTTTTCTTATCGGCCTCTGTAAAATGGGCCTGGTGTTTTTGTGTAAAATTTTTAAATAAATCAGAAGCCGCAGCAGCCTGTTGCTTATCGGTGGTAAAGGGTTTATTAATGGCATCCAGTTGTTGTATGCCGGGGTCTAAATCAAACTCTAAGGTTGGGGTTATGCTAAACTGTGCCAAAGCATGTTTAATAGCAGCCTGCACAAAAGCATATACAATTTTTTCGTCTTCAAACTTTATCTCTTGCTTGGTGGGGTGCACATTTATATCTACCTGTGCGGGGTCTAAATCTATAAACAAAACATAGGTGGCAAAACTATCGGGTGCCAGTAAATCCTGATAGGCGCTGCTTACCGCATGATTGAGATAGGCGCTTTTGATAAAGCGGTTGTTGACAAAAAAATACTGATCGCCCCGTGTTTTCTTAGCAGTTTCGGGTTTACCAATAAAACCATAAATATTCAGGTAATCGGTTTTTTCCTGCACGGTTACCAGTTTGGCATTATAGTTAGCACCCAGTAACTGCACAATGCGCTGCTTTAGCGAGCCTCTTTCTAAATAAAAAACCTGCTGCCCGTTGCTGGTTAAACTAAACAATACTTCCGGAAAAGCCATGGCCACCCGTATAAACTCATCCACTATATGCCGCATTTCTGCCGCATTGCTTTTTAAAAAATTGCGGCGGGCAGGCACATTAAAGAAAACGTTTTTCATGGCAATACTGGTGCCATTGGTGCTGGCCACTGGTTCTTGCCGCAGCACGGTGCTGTTTTCTATTTCTATATAAGTGCCTGCTTCATCTTCAGCTCTTTTGGTCTTTAATGCTACCTGTGCAACAGCGGCAATAGAAGCCAGGGCCTCGCCTCTGAAGCCCATGGTTTTTATGCGAAAGAGGTCTTCAATATTTGAAATTTTAGAAGTGGCATGCCTTTCAAAAGCCATACGGGCATCGGTATCGCTCATGCCCTTGCCATTATCAATTACCTGTATCAACGATTTGCCGGCATCATTTACCAGCAGTTTTATTTCTGTGGCACCGGCATCTACCGCATTTTCCAACAGCTCTTTTACCGCACTGGCCGGACGTTGTATTACCTCACCAGCGGCTATCTGGTTAGCAATATTATCGGGTAAAAGCTGTATGATGTCTGCCAAAAAATAAAAATTTTGAACGGCAAATTTATTGCAATTGCAGTTAAACGCAGGCATTATTTATACTGTTGCCAGTTATATAATACCCAATAAGCAATACTGTTTTTGTTGTAATTTGACGGCCACATTAAACACCACCCAAAGCTGCTTTATTAATTAACTGTTGAACTGAGCGTAGCAACGGTGCTGTCTTGCATTGCTACTGCTGGTTACCTAAACTTTTAAAACCAATGAAAGGATTTTTTTGTTTTGCCGCGTTGCTCTTACTTAATTTTTTTGTGGTTGCACAGCGCAACTCTCAACTGCCGGCGCAACAATGGGTTGACAGTGTGTTTAAAACCCTTAGCAAAGATGAAAAGATTGCGCAACTGATGGTGATCCGCTCTTCTACCATCAGCAATGGCAAGCCCCTGTTTTTAGATGCTGAAGTAGAAACACTCATACGTAAATACAATGTGGGTGGCTTATGCCTTTTTCAGGGCGGTGCGGTGCAGCATGCACAACGCATTAACTATTTTCAGAGCATTGCTAAAACACCTTTGCTGATGACGGTGGATGGTGAATGGGGCCTGGGTATGCGGTTTGACAGTGTGCAAAGCCTGCCCCGGCAAATGATGCTGGGCGCCGTGCAGGATGCCACACTGGTGTATAACTATGGTAAACTGATTGCCGAACAATGCAAGCGTATTGGCCTGCAGGTGAACTATGCGCCGGTGGTGGATATTAATAATAACCCCAATAACCCGGTTATTAACGACCGCTCTTTTGGAGAAGATAAATATAAAGTGGCGCTCTTTGGTTTGCAATATATGAAAGGCTTGCAGGAGAATGGTATTATGGCCAGCGCCAAACATTTTCCGGGGCATGGAGATGTGGCGGTTGACTCTCACTACGATCTGCCACTGATTTCTAAAACAAAACAACAATTAGATTCATTAGAATTATTTCCGTTTAAAGAATTAATTAATGGTGGTGTGGCTAGTGTGATGGTGGCACATTTATCAATACCGGTAATTGATAACAGTCCTAACCGGCCCACTTCTATTTCTTATAAAAACGTAACGGAGTTATTGCGTAAAGAACTGGGCTTTACCGGACTTACTTTTACAGATGCCTTAGAAATGAAAGGGGTTACCAAATACTTTCCGGATGGGGCCGCATCTTTAGAAGCCATACTGGCCGGCCACGATATGTTGTGCCTGCCCGGCGATGTGCCGGCTGCTATTACCAAAGTAAAAGCCGCTATTAAAAAGAAAAAATTAAGCTGGGCCGATATTGACAGCCGCGTAAAACGCATATTGATGGCAAAATACCAATACGGTTTAGCACAACTAAAAACTATAGAAACATACAACCTGGTAAAAGATTTAAATGCCGGCATACCTGCTTTAACCAAAGAGATTGCAGAAAATGCCATTACCGTTGTAAGAAATAATGAACAACTGGTTTTTCCGCTGCCGGTGAATACTAATAAAAGAATTGCTTATGTGGGCATAGGTTTAAAAAACGATAACGCTTTTGCCAAACGCATTCGCGACGATTACAATGCCAACACTTTTTATTTTGATTATGGCATGAACGAGGCAAAAGCCAATGCTATTTTAGAATTAGTAAAAGACAGTTACGATATTGTTGTTATTGGCTTGCATAACTACAACCGCCGCCCGGCTAACAATTTCAACATCAGCAATGCAGCGGTTTATTTAACCCAGCAACTGCAACAGCGGTTTAAAACCATTACGTTTGCTTTTGGCAACCCTTATGCCATTAAAAATTTTTGCAACGCAAAAACTATTATCGCCTGTTACGAAGACAATGCTATTATACAAACCACAGCTGCCGATTTATTAAATGGCCGCTTTGCTGCCAAAGGAAAATTACCGGTTACTGTTTGTGAAGAACTGCCATATGGCACCGGGCTGGTTACAGCAAGGCTGATGCCTTCTGTTGCACCTGCTGCGGTAAATATGAAAGCCGCATCGTTTAAAGAAATGGATGCCATTATTGAAGAGGCTATTCAGAAAAAAGCATTTCCGGGTGGTGTGCTGCTGGTAACTAAAAACGGAAAGATAGTACACGAAAAAGCTTATGGCCATTTAACGTACGACAGTACCCAACCCATGTACACCAGCACCTTGTTTGATATGGCCAGTGTTACAAAAATTATGGCCACCAATATTTCGGTAATGAAGTTGTATGAAGAAGGCAAGTTGTCTTTAGACAAAACTCTGGGCGATTACCTGCCATGGGTAAAAGGCAGCAATAAAGAAGGCCTTGTATTACGCGATATATTATTGCACCAGGCAGGCTTAAAAGCTTTCATTCCTTTTAACCGGGAGACGATTGATACCAACCGTGGTGGAGTGCCATCTGCCACCTTTTATAGTTATACCAAAGATTCTGTATACAGCATACCCGTTGCCAATAATATGTTTTTGCGTAAAGACTGGAACGATACCATGTACCAGCGCATATTAAAAAGTGAACTGGGCCCTGTTGGCAAATATATTTACAGCGATAACGATTTTATTTTTTTAGGTAAAATAGTAGAAGCCATCAGCGGTAAGCCACTAAATATATATGTAAAAGAAAATTTTTACGATCCGCTGCAATTAACCGGTACCACATTTAAGCCCAAAGAAATTTACCCACTCAATTATATTGCCCCCACAGAAGAAGAGCTGGGCTTTCGCCAGCAATTGATATGGGGTTTTGTGCACGACCCCGGCGCTGCCATGTTTGGCGGCGTGGCCGGGCATGCCGGTTTGTTCAGCAATGCGTATGATATGGCGGTGCTGGGGCAACTGCTTTTAAACGGCGGTAGTTTTAATGGCCGGCAATATTTAAAAAAAGAAACCATTGATATGTTTACCGCTTATGGCACCAGTAACAGCCGCCGCGGTTTGGGTTTTGATAAGCCGGAGAAAGACAATGCCACTCGCAAAGAGCCTTATCCAAGTTTATCGGTAAGTCCGCAAACCTTTGGCCATACCGGTTTTACCGGCACCTGTGTGTGGATGGACCCTGCCAATCAATTGTGTTTTGTATTGCTAACCAACCGCGTTCATCCGGATGGTGCCAACCGCCTCTCTCAATTAAATGTGCGTGCCCGTGTGCATGAGCTGGTGTATAAAGCAATGGCACAATAAATTTTGGTAACCAGCAGTAGTGGTACTATTAAGCAGTGGTTGCGTCGCACACTTGTGCTGCATAATAGGTATGAACGCATTTGTGATATATCATTTTGGTGGCATTGCATAAAAGTTGCATTATAGTTGCTTTCAAAAGCATTTGTTGTGTTTAGCTGCCAGCGCTGCTAAAGATCAAAAGCAAAATATAAATGAAGGATTATTTTTATTCCTCCTTCTTCTTTTTATTATCAATACCCAATACTTCTTTAGCATTCAATGCACTTACCACCTTCTTCCCAGTTTTTGATTCCAGTTCTTTCAGTGCAACCCTGGCTACATTGCCGCCTTGCCGGGCTATTTT
>JANRMC010000089.1:0-10507 GCA_033761915.1 Flavihumibacter sp. | reverse complement strand
TGCTACTGCAGTAACCAGTATGCCGGCCAGTTTATTGTTTACACCCGATGCTTACTATTTTGGCGTGGTGCCCGTGCTGAGTGAAACCGCTACGCAATTTGGGATAGACCCGCTGGAAATAGGAAGGGCTTCCTTATTAGGCCAAATGACGGTAGGGTTTCCTTTAAGCCCGTTAACAGCTTCTACTTTTTTATTAATTGGTATTTGTGAAGTGGAGTTAGGTGCTCACCAGCGCTTTGTATTTCTCTGGGCATGGGGTACTACTATTGTAATGACAATAGCGGCTTTGTTAACCGGTTCTATTCATATATAAATAATCAGGTAATGAAATTGCGCATACAAAAAATTCAACACATAGGAATACCGGTTACTGATTTAAACCGCTCTGTAGCTTTTTACGAAAGCCTGGGTTTTAAAAACATTATGAACAGCCAATTTGAAATAGCTGGTGAAAAAGGCGGCTTGGTAAACATGATGCAGAGCGGTGAAGTGATTGTTGAATTGTACCAATTACCAGCTTCTCATTTAGCTGAAATTGCTGCAAGAAAAAACGGACACATCGATCATATTGCTTTTGATGTGGAAGATGTGGAAGCTTGCTATGAAGCATTAAAGGCAAATGGATTTAACCCGATAGAAGAAGCCCCGGTGTTTTTAGCCTTCTGGCAAAAAGGCTGTAAGTATTTTAATATTCTAGGGCCCGATGGCGAACGTTTAGAATTTAATCAGGTATTATAATATGAAACAAACAATACGCATTGGTTGTGGTGCTGGCTTTTCCGGAGACCGCTTAGAGCCGGCATTGATACTTGCCGAGCAGGGTAACTTAGATTATCTGGTGCTGGAATGCCTGGCAGAAAGAACTATTGCGCTGGCACAAAAAAGAAAAATGGCCGACCCAACAACCGGCTACGATCCTTTATTAGAACGGCGTATTACAATGCTCTTGCCTGCATTAAAAAAAAATAAGGTTAAACTCATTACCAATATGGGGGCTGCCAATCCCCTTGCTGCAGCACAAAAAATTATTGAAATAGCCAAACAATCCGGCATTGTGGTTAAAGTAGCTGCCGTTACCGGAGATGATGTATTAGCAGAACTGGTAAAGCCCGGCAGTAATTATCAGGTGCTGGAAACGGGCCGCTCTTTAAACAGTTATGCTGTGGTTGCTGCCAATGCATATTTGGGTGCCAATGTTATTACCAACGCTTTGCACCAGGGGGCAGACATTGTAATTACCGGCCGCGTGGCAGACCCCTCTTTATTTGTAGCGCCAATGATGCATGCATTTGATTGGCAAACCACCGATTATGATTTGCTGGGCAAGGGTACTGTAATTGGACATTTACTGGAATGTGCCGGCCAAATTACCGGCGGTTATTTTGCAGACCCTATAAAAAAACCGGTGCCCGGTATGCATGCATTGGGTCACCCTATTGCAGAAGTGAGTAGCGACGGTACCGCTTTGATAACGAAAGTAGCCGGTACCGGGGGCACCATAAACTTGCAAACTGCAAAAGAACAATTGTTGTATGAAGTAATTAACCCGCACCAATACATTACGCCAGATGTGGTGGCCGATTTTACTACGGTGCAATTAAAACAGCAGGGGATAGATTGTGTAAGTGTGCAGGGTGGTAATGGTGCACCCGCACCCGCAACATTAAAAGTAAGTGTGGGGTACAAAGCATTTTATTGCGGCGAGGGGGAAATAACCTATGCCGGTCCTGCTGCTAAGGAAAGAGCTGAGATGGCCGCCGCAATTATACAGCAACGTTTACAAAACCAGTTTGCAGATTTGCGGATTGATTTCATCGGCATTCAATCTGCCTATCAAAAAAGTTTTACTACAAATGCAGCAGTTGCCGAAGTAAGAATGAGAGTGGCCGCCACAGCCACCACAGCCGCAATTGCTGCGTTAATAGGAGAAGAAGTGGAAGCCTTATATACCAATGGCCCCGCACGCGGTGGTGGCGTAAGAAAGTATACCAACGAAGTATTGGGGGTGGTATCGGTATTACTGCCCCGCGAGAATATAACACCCTTAATAACCTATTTTAAATCTTAACCGGTAACACATGAAGTTATATGAAATAGCACATAGCCGGGCCGGCGACAAAGGCGACACGTTAACACTATCGCTGATACCGTATAAAGAAGCCGATTATAACTGGCTTTGTGAAAAAATAACAGCCACAAAAGTAGCGCAGCATTTATCGGGCATTGTAAAAGGCGCCGTGGTGCGATATGAGTTGCCCAATATTGCAGCACTGTTATTTGTTTGCCATCAGGCGCTAGCCGGCGGCGTTACCACATCGCTGGCATTAGATGCACACGGCAAAACCATGAGTTATGCCTTGCTGCAAATGGAAATAGAATAAGGGTAGCCGGCATAGGTATTTCATAGCAGCAGCCGTTGCGTCGCACACTTGTACAGTGCATCTTTAATGGACATAATTTAATATACAATACCATACTGCTTTCATTTTCGGAGGCCAACTAACGAAAATATGCAGATTGGTAGTAAACCTTTGTAAACCTTTACTTGAAAAAGAGTTTGTTGTTTGCTAATAAGCGTACAAAATGCTGCAGAGTGCGACGCAACGGCTGCTGATAGCAGCACTGCTGCCGGTAACAAAATTATTTTTCTTCAATAATCTTTACATCCCACGGAGCCAGTGTGAGTTGGACTAATATTTTAACAAAAGTATTATTGAGTAATTGGGTGCGGCTTGCTGGATGTACAATAAAAAAGCGGAACCACTGGTTCCGCTTTCCTTGAATATTTTTATATTCTTATTTTCTGATTTTCATTTTAAAGTTCACCAGTTGCATGTTAGACTTAGGCGCATTGTTATTATTAACCTTGTATTTGTAAGGCATAATAAATGTGGTATTACCCTGCTGGTATGTAATTAATGAAGAGTAAGAAGTGCCGGTTGTGGTTTTACTTTTGCTTAAAGTAAGACTGCCTTTATAATTGGGGCCCGACTTTAATGTAAACCCATTAGTTGTTTTGATGGGAACAAAACCAAAGTTGTTTTGAGTCTTCTTGCTTTTAGAACCGCCACCAGTAATAGCCAATGCAAAGAAAGCAATGCTTACCAGAAAAATACTGGCTATAGCTTTTCTTACGTAGTGGGTTCTGATAATACTGTTTGGCATAGTGATACAAAAATAACAAAATGTTTAGGTAATATACTAGCCTTTCATCAAGAACTTTATATTTTTCTTAACCGTTGTGGATAAATGGGTTTATAAAGGGTTTGGCCGGTAGCCCGTAAAAGCTTAATTTTCAATAACCCAATATAAAATGAAAGAAAATCCCTACCGCAAAGACAGCGAAGATATAAAGGAGCTTTTGCAGCAGTTTTTAAACCTCAAAAACGGCCGCACCCACCGGTTTATGAGCGAGGACTCTTTTGAACAGCTGATAGAGTATTTTGATGAGTTGGAGGATTATCCCCAGGCCTTAGAAGCCGCCGAACTGGGCACCGAGCATTTTCCTTTCTCTGCCACCCTGCAATTTAAAAAAGCCGACCTGCTGATTGCCAACCGTAAATACCAGGAAGCACTGGAGGTACTGGAAAAGGCCGAACTGCTGGATAGTAAAGACATTAATCTCTACATTTTAAAACCGATGTTTACCTGGCGCTGGATGAGCAGGAAAAGGCTGTTTTGCTGTTGCAAAATGCTTTAAACCTGTTTGAAGGCGATGAAAAAGTAGACCTGCTGTTTGAGCTGGCCGATGTGTACGATGACTATGAAGAATTTGATAAAATATTTGATTGCCTGAAACTGATACTGGAACAGGAACCCACCAATGAAGAAGCTCTTTATAAAATTTGTTTCTGGACAGATTTTACCGGTCGCAATGAAGAAAGCATCCGGCTGCACCAGCAAATTATAGATGAATACCCATACAGTGAGCTGGCCTGGTTTAATCTGGCATCGGCCTACCAGGGCTTAAAACTGTTTGAAAAAGCCATTGATGCGTATCAATACGCCATTACCATAGATGAGAAGTTTGATTATGCCTACCGCAATATGGGCGATGCCTATATACGCTTGCGCAAGTATAAAGATGCCATTGAAGTGTTAGAAAAAGTAAACGAATTATCAAGGCCCGAAGATGTGATATTTGAAGCCATAGGCCACTGCTACGATAAATTAAAAAATTATGCGCAGGCCCGTTTTAACTATCGTAAAGCACTGCACTTAAACCAAACCGACAGTAAGCTCTATTATAAAATTGCCACAACGTACATGAACGAAGAATCGTGGCAGCAGGCTATTAAACAATTAGAACAGGCCCTGCAGATTTACAGAAAGAACCATGAGTATAATCTGGCCATTGGAGAATGCTATTTAAAACTGGGCAAAAACAAAGAAGCCATCCAATATTTTTCTGCCGTGGTAAGTGCCCGCCCTAAAAACACCGCCGGCTGGGAGGCTCTCATCCGCTGTTTGTATGTGTGCGAGTATTACGAGGAAGCTCACGAGCAGGTGCAGGCAGCGTTATTGCACACCCGTAACAAGCCACTTTTCATGTTTTATAAAAGCGCTGTTTTATTTGCGTTGGGCAAAGCCAAAGAAGCGCTGCTGCAATTAGAAAAAGCAATGGCTAAATCGCCGCGATTAATTAAAAACTTTGTAGCGTTAAAGCCAGCTATTTTACAAAATCAGCAGGTGGTAGACCTTGTAGCCCGTTATAAAAAAAATAAGAATATTTAACCGACCGCAGGGCAGCCGGCAACATCCTTGCTACGCTCAGTTCATCAGCAACGCTATGGGCAGCAAGGGGCCTCAGTAAACCAACTATCAGCAAAATAGAAATCAACTGCAGATTGTTTATACTTTATTATTTTTGCGCCTTATCAAATAGTTAGGGCACTATAATCAATCAATATGAATTTTAAGCTTTCTCAAATGCCAGACCGGCTTCAGAAACCCCGCACTAACGGCGTAACCATGGTAATGGATAAAGGACTCAGTGTGGAAGAAGCCAAAAACTTTTTAAGCGTCTCCTATCCGCATGTAGATATTATCAAACTGGGTTTCGGAACCTCGTTTGTTACCCCCAATCTGGAGGAGAAACTTAAAGTGTACCGGTCTTATAATATTCCTATCTATTTTGGTGGCACTTTATTTGAAGCTTTTTTAATACGCAATCAGTTTGAAGATTATATAGCAGTATGCAAAGAATATGGCATCAGTTATATGGAAGTGAGTGATGGTTCCATCACCATTCCACATGCAGAAAAATGCGGCTATATTGAAAAACTCACCCAACACGGCACAGTTTTAAGCGAGGTGGGCAGTAAAGATGCGGCACATATCATTCCGCCTTACAAATGGATTGAACTGATGCGTGCAGAATTAAATGCCGGCGCCACTTATGTTATTGCCGAAGCAAGAGAGGCCGGTAATGTGGGTATATACCGTGGCTCAGGAGAGGTAAGAGAAGGCTTGGTGCAGGAGATATTGACCCAGATACCTTCAGAAAAAATAATTTGGGAGGCTCCGCAAAAAGCACAACAACTTTATTTTATTGAACTGATAGGTTGTAATGTTAACCTGGGCAATATTGCCCCTACTGAAATTATTGCATTAGAAGCCATGCGTGTTGGCTTAAGAGGCGATACGTTCAATTTGTACTTGAATAAAGAAACCATTTTATGAGACAATATGGCTTAATTGGCTACCCATTATCTCATTCTTTTTCTAAAAATTATTTTACCAATAAATTTCAGCAAGAGTGTATTGCCAATTGCGCCTACGAGCTATATCCCATCAAAGCTATAGAAGAATTGCCCGGTTTGCTGGCCTCTGGCACACTGAATGGGTTTAATGTTACCATACCTTATAAAGAAGCCGTACTATCTTATCTGCATTACCCTTCAGATGCCGTAAAGGTTATTGGTGCCTGCAATTGTGTAAAAATAGAAGATGGTAAACTGTATGGCTACAATACAGACGTTACCGGTTTTGAAATATCTTTAAAAAAGAAGCTGCAACATCATCATACTGCTGCCTTAATATTAGGTACGGGTGGCGCGGCCAAAGCAGTGGCGTATGTACTAAAAAAATATGGCATCAGTTTTCACTATGTATCCCGCAAACAAGGGGTAAATAATTTTTCTTACCAGCAATTAAACAAAGAAATAATAACTGCACATACTTTAATTATTAATACTTCTCCATTGGGTATGTATCCTGCTGTTACCGAAGCGCCGGATATACCTTACAACTTTATTGGATCACAGCACTACTTGTTTGATTTAATCTACAATCCTTCACAAACCTTGTTTATGCAAAAAGGGGCCGCACAAGGCGCCGTTACAGAAAATGGGCATGAAATGCTGGTGCTGCAGGCAGAAGAAAGTTGGAAAATATGGAATAGCTAACCGTTTACGCTTCTAAGCTTTTTCTAACATCGTTGGGAATGCTGGCCACTTTTTTTGCAGCATAGTCATAACAAATCATACCGGTTTTTACCAAGGCTACCACAACGGATTTATCTTCTTTAACCGTTTCCATTTTATAATAAAGGTTAAAACTGCTACGGCTGATGTCTGCTGCTGTTACTGCAATGGTGAGGCTGTTTCCATAAAACAGTTCATGTTTAAATTCAATGGCGGCATCCACCATTAAAAGTCCAAAGCCCTGCAAATTTAACTCGGTATAACCCAGGTGCTGCAGGTATTGCAACCGGGCTTCGTGTATTAAAGAAAGAATAGCATCGTTACCCACATGGCCGCCGTAATTAATATCTGTTATTCGTACCGGTATTTGTGTGCTGAATGAAAACCGGTCTGGCATGGTTAGTTTTACACGACTCATTAACAATTTTGTTTGGTGCTAATATAGGCTTTCTGCTGAAATGCTTGCTGCGGTTGCAGTGTGCGACGCAACGGCTGCTGGTTTTTGTACGGTGGCTGGTAACATAAAAAAAGCAGTGGTTTATTACTGCTCTTCTTTTATTAATTCTTTAAAGGCTTCTATGTCTAAGAAGTTGCCACCTGCCGGGCTAAATTGTGACTGGCTGATTTTTTTACGCCATTCCTGAAAACGTTTTTTCCAAAGGCTGCTTTCTTTCATTATGCGGTCAATGCCTTCTTCTGTATCCTCTTCTCCGCCGGTAAGATAGCCCAGTATGTTACTGAACTTGGCAGAAATGCGGGTGGGTTGTCCGTTAGGGCCGGTTACCATAAGATAGTTGCCATGCATGGTAATTGCTTCAATATCTCTTATTACAGCACCGGTTTCATCTCTTATCAAAGGGCTGTTTATAATAATAGGGTTTTCTGCAATGGAGTGTACTGAAGCTACTGTTGCATAACTGATATCTTCTGCCTGGCCTGCCTGGTTATTATAAACATATACAGCGGGTGTTTCTGTTTTTTCTGCCAGCAGGTTAGCAGGGGCAGGGTTACGGTTGCTGTTGTTGGGGTTAACCGGGTTGGCTGTTGCAGGGGTATTAATTACGGCAACATTATTTTCAGGCGTATTGCTGTTATTATTAGTAAATAAAAATACACTGGTGGCAATAACGCCAATAAGTGCTGCGGCAACAGCATATTTATACCACTTGGTTTTTAGTTTTACAACCGGTGTTGGATGGGTGTTGTTTTCTAAAGCGGCGGCAACTTTGTGCCAACTATCTGCCGGGGGCGTTTCCTGGTGTGGGTATAATTTATCTGCTAAATGAGTATGTTCAGCAGGTATGTTCAACCGCTCGGCAATTGCTTGCCAGTTGCCGGGTGGAGGTGTTATAGCTGCTGCGTTCATTTTTTCAGAAATAGGTTGGTATAGCTGGTCATCTGCCAAACGCTCTGTTATGCTGTTAAATAAGTGGGCAGGTGGCGTTATTTCTAATTGTTCAAACCGTTGAGAGAGGCCTGCATGTTGCTCATCATCCTGCAAGCGGCTGGCAATAGCTTGCCATGCTGCCTCAGGAGGGGTAACCTCCCATGCTTGCATTTTATGTTTCAACTTGTCAGACATCTGTATCCAGGGTTTAGGATTTACGTTTTATATCAAGATATTCCTGCACTCTTTTGGCCAATATTGCTTTTGCACGGGCCAATTGAGATTTACTGGTGCCTTCACTTATATTCAACAAATCTCCAATCTCTTTATGCGAATACCCTTCTATAACATACATATTAAAAACGGAGCGGTAACCGGGCGACAGATCCTGCACCAATTGAATAATATCCCGTTCCGCCAAATCATCCAGCACATTCCAACTGCCATCTTCAATGGTTTGTTCTTCCCGCTCTCCAATCGTATTCAGGTTTACTTTTCTGCGGTAATGTTCTATGGCAGTATTTACAAATACCCGCCTTACCCATCCTTCAAAAGATCCTTCTCTTCTGAATTTATCCAGGTTTCTGAAAACCTTAATAAAGCCTTCCTGAAGCAGGTCCTGAGCGTCATCGGCATTGCTGGCATAACGCAGGCAAACCGCGTACATTTTAGGAGAAAAACGCTGGTATAATAATTCCTGCATTTTCCGGTCGCCGGCCAGGCATCCAGCAATTAAGTCGGTCTCAGTAATATTATGGTTGCTTTGTATACTCAAGTTTTTGGTGATTTTTGGGTTGAAGCAATGTTATTTATTGAGATGCGTCTGCAAAAAAGCAATTAATTGATCGGTGGCAATACGCCGGTGACTGTATATATTTTTTTCTGATAGAGTCATTTCTGCAAAAGTTTTATCAGCACCACGCGGGGTAAACACGGGGTCGTACCCAAACCCTTTTTCTCCCACGGGCTTTGTGCCAATGGTACCCTCACAAATTCCTTCAAAAAGTATTTCCTGCCCATCTAAAATAAGCGAAATTATGGTTCTGAAACGGGCTTTACGGTTTTGCTGTTGCTGCATATTGGCCAGCAGTAAATCTACATTGGCTTTAAAATCCTTGTCAACCCCCGCATAACGGGCACTTTTAACCCCCGGCGCTCCATTCAGGGCCTCCACTTCTAATCCGGTGTCTTCGCTAAAACAGTTTGTACCGGTTAGCTTGTAAATGGTGGTAGATTTTTCGGTGGCATTGGCTTCCAACGTATCATGCGGTTCGGGTATGTCTATATCAATCCCGGCATCCTGCAAAGTTACCAGTGTAAAAGAGTTGCCCACAGCGGCCTGCACTTCGGCAACCTTGTTTTTATTATTAGTGGCAAAAATTAAAGTCATTTTTATTGGGGGTACCGGCTTCAAGGCGTATGGCAACATTTGTGGCGTCGCACTCTTCAGCGGTTGGTTATTTATTCAGCAATTGGTTTAAACTCCAAAATAGGCTTTTAAGCAAAGCCATAGTTTTGATTTTAATAAGCGGGCTTCTGCGCCATCCTGCATTTCAGCAAGACTATTGCCCCACATGGTATTGCATTCATTAAAACGGGTAATAGTAAAAGCCGGCATTGGGGCCATGCCAACACTTTCCGGCGTTATACCAAACAGTAAAAGAGTTTTACACAAAAGTGCTTCCCTCAACTGCTCAAAACTGGCCGGTGTTTGCTCATAGTTTACAATCGCCACATCGCCCATATTAAGGCGGCAGGCTTGTAAAATAGTGGTTAAAAATTTCAGGTGTTCATCGGGCAAAAAAGCCTGGTCTTTATAAGCCACAACAATAGTAATATGTTGCTGGTTTTTACCCAGGCTGGCAATGGCAGTTTCTTTAGCTACCGATATTACCTTTTTTTCAGTGGCAGAAACCGGGGCAGCAAGTGGCACCAGGCTTTTAGTATAAAGCGCTGCAAGCTGATGGGGGTTTAATGCAATATTATTAATACTCATACCTGCTCTTAATATAGCCGCAAGATGCTTTATTTTATTCAATTAATAACTGGCATAGTTTGGTAGAAGCTGTTTGCGTCTAACATTTGATAGCTTTTTTGGTTGGCCCCGCATTTGTTTGTTTCTTTGCATCAAATTTTATGCGTTATGACGGGCACATTAGAAATACCAGTAACAAGGGTGACAAACAGCAGGTTAAACGAAACACCTTTTGAAAATATTCCCTTTGGTAAATACTTTACAGATCATATGCTGGAGGCCGATTATGAAAACGGCGAATGGAAGAATGTGGAGATTAAGCCATATCAGCCTTTATCACTAAGTCCGGCAACAGCAGCATTGCATTACGGCCAGGCTATTTTTGAAGGCATTAAGGCCTATAAAAACCCGGCCGGAGAGTCTTTTATTTTCCGCCCATACGATAATTACTATCGCTTCAACCTGTCTGCAGAGCGTTTGCAAATGCCTGCTGTGCCAGAAGATATTTTTATCGAAGGCATGCGCCAGTTAATTGCTTTAGACAGCAACTGGATTCCTAATAAACCAGATCATGCATTGTACATCCGTCCTTTTATGTTCTCCAGCGACGAGGTGATAGGTGTAAAGCCCTCTGATAATTATAAATTTTTAATACTGTTAAGTCCTACCGGTCCTTACTACGCAGCCCCCATGAAAATTTATGTGGAGGAAGAATATGTT
>JANRMC010000088.1:0-12559 GCA_033761915.1 Flavihumibacter sp. | reverse complement strand
AAATCTGAAAGATGATTACAACCGGGTGGCCCAAAGAGCCTTGGAAGAAAAAAAGGCGGATGTGCTGGAAAAATGGTTTGATGTAAGAATTCCGACGTATTATATTATGGTGGATGACGAGTTTGCCGGATGCAAGCAGTTGGATAAATGGCAAACCAAGAAAACGGTTTTGAACAACTAGGGGTTTGTACTTAAGTGTTTAAAATATTATTAAGGCGCTGTTAACACAGGGCCTTTTTTATTTAACTTCAGTAAGTGGTAAAATAATACAATTTTATTTAACCACTTATTGCATTAAAATACAATAAGTAGCTGATACTAAGTGCTTTTATGATTACCAGCTTCTCAAAATCCAGGCCTGCGGTAAACCGAACTGACAAAATCTACTTTGTTCAGACGGACGAGCATTTAAAAATTATATCGGCCAACACTCCATTTTCTTTACTTACTAATCAAAGCAATAAGGAGCTTTATACAACAAAACTATCGGATTATTTTAAAGAGCTGGATGTATTTGAAGTACAACAGCTTTTGAAAGAGGCCGGCTCCGGAAATTTTATAGAAATAGCCTTATCAATATGTAAAGAACCAGCCAAAGAAGAACTTATAAATTGGCAGCTAACTACGATCGTACAAACTGAAACCAATCAGCTCATTTATAATTGGCTGGGGTTTGATGCTTCGCAAAGACCTTTACGAACCTTTGGTGTGGAACCCGATCTAACCAGCTATCAATATTTATTTCAAAATAGTCCTCAGCCCATGTGGGTTTTTGATGTGCGTGAGCTTTGCTTTTTAGATGTAAATGAAGCTGCCATTAACTTTTACGGCTATTCTAAAGAAGAGTTTTTAAGCATGAAGCTTCTGGACATCAGACCAGATTCGGAGGCTATAAGAACCGTAGAGAGTGTCAATGAGTTTTTAACAGGCACAAATAAATCTAGTGACAGGGGTACTTGGGTACATAAAAAAAAGAATGGTGAATTGTGTAATATGCACATTTATATTCACCAGGTTCGGATTAATGGTAAAAAAGCAATTCTCTCTCAACTTACAGATGAAACACTTATAATAAAAACAGAAGAGGCTTTAAAAAGATCTAAAGAAAGGTTTGAAAGTTTTTTAGCACAATCAACTGAAGGTATCTGGTGTTTTGAGTTGGATAATCCGGTGGACATTCATTTAACCAGTGAAGAAATTATTACAAAATGTGTATCGGGGGGAAAACTGGTGGACTGTAATGATGCTTTTGCAAATATGTACGGATTGGAATCAAGAGATCAGGTTATTGGCGTGCCATTACACCAGATGATTTCTCTTGAAAACACTAAAAATCTTGAATACCTGAATGCTTTTGTAAAATCTGGTTTCAATCTGCTAAATGCAGAGTCAATTGAAACAGATGCAAACGGAACTACAAAAATATTCTTAAATAATCTTATAGGAATTATAGAAGATGGTAAGATAAAGAGAGCATGGGGTACACAAAGAGATGTAACAGAACAGCGTATTATTGAAAACAAGGATAAATACCTGGCTTCATTAATGGAGGCAGCCGAAGATATTGTAATTTCTCAGGATAGAGATTTGAATGTGGTTAGTTGGAATAAGATAGCCGAACAAACCTATGGTTACACAGCTGAAGAAATGATAGGACGTAAGGTGCAGGATGTATTAATTTTCAATTATCACAATATAAGCAGGGAAACTTTTTTTAAAGAGCTGGAACAAAAGGGAAGCTGGAAAGGAGAAGCTACCGTAATAAACCGGTGGGGTAAATCTGTTACCGTGTTAGCTTCAGCAACACAAATAAAAGACGAAAAAGGAGAAGTAACAGGGTTATTGAGTATTAGTAAAAATATTACAGACCGTATAAAATCGGAGCGCAGCGCAAGGTTCAGGTCAGAAATTCTTGAAAATCTATCTGATGGTGTAATTTTTAAAGGCCAGGATTACCTGATTGTTGAATTTAATAAGGCAGCAGAAAGCCAGTTAGGCATTACAAAGGAGCAGGTAATTGGTAAACGCATAAAAGATGTTTTAAGTTATTCATTTGGCGATATCAGTTCAGAGCAGGTGTTAAAGAAAGTACATGCAAATGGAAACTGGAAAGGCGAGATGCGGTTTATTCACCCTAAAATGGGAGTTGAGAAAGTCTTACAGGTTTCTATGTCTGAATATTTTAATGAATTACGCGAACCTATAGGAACTGTATTACTTACTACAGACATTACAGATCAAAAAATTATTGAGGAAAAAATTAAAGAAACAGAAGAGCGTTTCAGAATAATGGCAGATACCGCACCTGTTATGATCTGGATGACGAACGAGAATGACGATACGGTCTATGTAAATAAATGCTGGACAGATTATACAGGTATAAAATTAAGGGAGAATCTTTCATTTAGCTGGAACAACCTCATTCATGCAGAAGACAGAGAAACGGGTATTTTAAATTATAACGAGTGTTTTTTACGCAGGCAGCCTGTATCTATGTCGTATCGCTTAAAAAACAGGAATGGTCAGTATCGGTGGGTATTTGATAATGCAGTACCCCGCTTTTTAGATGATGGAACGTTTATAGGTTATATCGGCTCCGTAATAGATATTCATGAATCTAAAGTTGCAGAAGAAAAGTTACAGTATCAGGCAAGGTTGTTACAAGATATTTCTGATGCCGTTGTAAGTACAGACCTTATAGATTATAAGGTTCTAACCTGGAACAAAGCTGCTGAAAAAATATACAACATTAAAGCATCAGAAGCCATAGGTAAAAAATTAAGTGAACTCATTAAATA
Organism: Flavihumibacter sp.; assembly: GCA_033761915.1. Classification (GTDB taxonomy): domain Bacteria; phylum Bacteroidota; class Bacteroidia; order Chitinophagales; family Chitinophagaceae; genus JACMLD01. The sequence goes on along the minus strand of JANRMC010000088.1, from coordinate 9,761 downwards.
CGAATTTCAGGGTACTACTCAGGAGCAATTAGTTGCAGAGTTTATTAAAAAAGGCAAATGGGATGGTGAAGTTTCTTTTATAAGAAATGATGGACAAAAAATTTATCTGTTTGCTTCAGTTACTGCAATTAACAACGAAAAAGGAGAAAAAATAGGTGCAGTTGCTGTTAACAGAGATATTACCGAAAGGACAAATGTGCTAAAAGCATTAAGAAAGAAAGAGGCAGAATTCAGAACACTTGCTGAAAATGCACCTACCTTAATTCAACGTGTAGATAGAAACCTGCGTTTTGTTTATGTAAATGTTGCTTTTTTAGATTTATTGAGTTTGGACCTGACAGGTGTAATTGGAAAGTCGTTTAACGATATTGGCTTTTCGGAAAAAATGGTTTCAAAATTTTTGAGCACTGTTGAACTCGTTAAAAAGGGAAGGCAAAGCTTTACGTATACAAGCCATGCTAAATTTGGACTTGATAAAGAGTGGGATTTTCTAATTACGGTAACTCCTGAGTTTAATGAAGAAAAGGACTTGGAATCCTTCCTGGTATTAATGAATAACATCACTGAGATTGAAGATGTAAAAAAGAACCTCGAAACAAAAGAAAAAGAACTGTTCCAATCAAACAAGCGATTTGAGCTTGCAACAAAAGCAACAACAGATAGTATTTGGGAACTGGATGTGAGTACAGGATATGTGTTTATAACAAAAGAGTTTACTCAGCTTTTTGGATACACACAGGAAGAATTGATTAATAAATCTACATCCTGGTATATTGAGCGTATACACCCGGAAGATAGACTTTCTGTTATATCTAAAATGACACAGAGTTTTACCAATAAAGATGAGTTTTGGCGAGATGAGTACAGATGGATGACTAAAGATGGTTCTTACGTTTATATTTTTAATCAGGCTTATGTTTTCTATGATAACAACGGGGCTCCTTATAAAGGAATTGGGGCTATAAAAGACATTACAGAAAGAAAAAAGGCGGAATCCTTGCTCATTCAAAAGGATATTTTATTAGCTGCATCCGCACAAGCAGCCAATCAGCTATTAATTGAGACAGATTCAGATAAGGCCTTTTACAAGGGCTTACAGATTGTGGGGCAGGCCGCCAAAGCTGACCGATCGTATTTATTTAAAGTAATACAACCAGATGGAAAAGACAGGACGTTTAAGCAGCTTTTAGAGTGGAATTCTGGTATGTACGATTCTCAAATTGACAACCCCGAGTTAGTGTCTCTTCGGGAAGAAGATTATCCTGAAATATTTGAGGGATTATCAGAAGGAAAACCACGTCAGTTAACTATTTCTCAAATACAAAGAGAAGGATTAAGAAGACACTGGCAACAGCAGGAAATAAAATCTTTATTACTCGTTCCTGTGTTTGTAAACAATACTTATTGGGGTTTTATAGGATTTGATCAATGTAGTTATGAGCGGTCTTGGTTAAGTGTGGAAATAGATATTTTACAGGCCTTTTCATCAAACATTTCTGGCGCAATTGAAAAACAGCAGGCTAAAAGAAACCTGATGGAAAGTGAAATTAAATTCAAATCACTTTTTCAAAACTCATTGGATATTGTATTTGTATTAGATGCGAATTGTATTTTAAAATTTGTTACACCCTCTGTTACAGCAATACTTGGATATACAGAAATAACCGTCACTGGTCTTAATGGCTTTGATTTTATACACAAGGAAGATTTGACAAGGGCAAAAAATAGTTTTCAGGAACTTTTAGATGCACCAGATACGTCTGTAATTACCGACTTAAGAGTGAGAACAAGAGAAGGAGATTGGTTATGGGTTGAGGCAAAGGGAATAAACCGGTTAAATGATAATATCATTAATGGTATTATAGTAAGCTTCAGGGATATATCAGAAAGAAAACAATCAGAGCAACAATTACAACACTATTCTGAAAACATTACAAACATTCTCAATAGTATTACAGATGGTTTCATTGCTTTTGATTATGAATACAGGGTTTTGTGGTGGAATCCAATAGCAGAACAGCTGACCGGTATAAAAGATATGGATATATTAGGTAAAAATCTATGGGAGGCGCTGCCGGAATTAAGAGAAACAATTTCTTTTGAAGAGTATAATAAAGTGCTTGAAACCAAAACCGTTTCAAATTTTGAAATGTTTGTGCCAAGCTTGAAAGTTTATTTTGATGTAAATGCATACCCATCGAAACAGGGCTTGTTTGTTTATTTCAAAGACATCACTGTCAGAAAAAAGCAGGAAATGCTATTGGCGCTTGAGAAAGAAGTGTTAGAGTTAAACGCTAATCCGGCATCAACGCTTAAGAATGTACTAGACTATTTTCTGGAGGGGCTTGAAAAAATTAATTACGGGGCGTTATACTCTATTCTCCAATTGAATGAAGATGGTCAAACTGTTAAACATCTTTCTGCACCATCTATAAGTGGTCAGTATATGCAAATGATAGATGGATTAACCATAGGCCCTAATATAGGCTCTTGCGGTACATGTATGTATTACAGTAAAGAAATAATTGTCTCAGACATTCAAACCGATGTTCTCTGGACTGATTTTAAGGATCTTGCAGAACGGTTTGAACTAAGGTCCTGCTGGTCTTTCCCCATTATTTCTTCTTCTAATAAAGTTCTTGGCTCACTCGCAGCTTACTATAGGAAAATAAAACAACCAAGTGTAGAAATGCAGCAACTCTTAAAAAGAGTGGCCGCATTATCAGGAGTTATAATAGAAAATAAACAAGCAGAAGAAAAAGTTAATATTAGTAACGAGCGTTACTTACTTGCAACCAAAGCTACTAATGATGCAATTTGGGATTTTGATATAAAAAATAACCAGCTGTACTGGGGCGAAAGTTTTTATGCACTCTTTGGTTACAAGCAATCTGATATCGACAAGCGAGAAGGTTTCTGGGAGAGTAAAATTCACCCGGAAGACAGGAGGAAGACGGTTGGCGTTTATCAAACAGCCCTAAAAAAGAAAGATCATTCAATTATACACATTGAGTATCGTTTTAAAAAGGCAGATGGTAAATACGCACTAATTTCTGACCGATCTTTTGTTGTATATGATAATAAAGGCGAACCAACAAGAATTGTAGGTTCTATGCAAGATGTTACTGAACGAAAAAAACTGGAACGGAAACTCCTTACACAAGAAATAGAAAAGCAAAAATCCATCGCACAGGCCGTGGTGGATGCACAAGAAAAGGAACGGGGAGAAATAGGTAAAGAACTTCATGATAATGTTAACCAGATTCTTTCAACAGCCAAATTGTATTTAGAACTTGCTAAAACAGAAAACAAGCAACGTACGGAATTAATTAAACGGAGTGCTGATAATATTTTTGATGCTATCAATGAAATAAGGGCAATATCTAAAGCACTGGTTCCTCCAAGTGTTAAAGATCTTGGTTTAATTGATTCTATAAAAGATATGATTGAATCTTTACACATTGCAAAGGCAATCAAAGTTAAATTCACACACAAGAATTATAAGGAAGAAGAAGTGGGTGACAATGTAAAACTTATGCTTTTCCGTATAGTTCAAGAGCAGGTAAACAATATTCTTAAGCATGCCGAAGCAAAATTGTTAGTAATAACAATTTCTATTAAGGATAAAAACATACAACTGCAATTATCAGATAATGGAAAAGGCTTTGATCCCGAGAAGATAAAATTCAAAAAAGGTGTTGGCTTAACAAACATAGAAAGCCGTGCAAATCTCTTAAATGGAAAAGTAACAATTCAATCAACAGTAGGTAAAGGAACAACCCTCACTGTTGATGTACCTATTCATAAACTTTAAACTTGTAATTATGGAAAAGATTAACATTTTAATTGCCGACGATCACAAACTAATCAGGGATACCTGGACATTTATCTTAAATAGCGACCCCCGTTTTCATGTGGTTGCTGAGTGCGGAGATTCTGAAGAAGCTGTTGATGTGGCGCGTCAAAAAAGACCACATATTGTTCTTATGGATATTAATATGGCACCCATGAATGGGTTTGATGCCACAGAAAAAATCAGAAAGGTTTCTCCAAGCTCAAAAATTATTGGCGTATCCATGCATTCTCAACCCGCCTATGCCAAAAAAATGTTGCAAATAGGCGCACGCGGATACGTAACAAAGAACTCTTCTAAAGAAGAAATGTATAAAGCAATAATAGAGGTGTATAAGGGCAACAAATATGTGTGCGAAGAAATTAAAAATATAATTTCAGAACAATTGCTGGATGAAAATCAAAGCGCACCTACTATTAATTCACTTACAGATCGTGAAATTCAAATTGTAAATCAAATCAGAGAAGGGCTTTCATCTAAAGAAATAGCAGCAAAATTAGATATTTCTCTAAAAACGGTGGAGGTGCACCGTCATAACATTTTAAAGAAGTTGAAATTAAAGAACTCAGCATCGCTGGTTAATTTCATTAACAGTTCAGCTGGTTATGTTTGATATATGGTACCGTTAATTTCTGTAATACTGCAAAGTTTAAAGTAATCCGGTATCACTATACTACTTTATAAATACACAGTCCTTTCTTTTTAGGAAAGGACTTTTTTTGTCATCGGTAAAACCAATGTCAACATTGTTGCGTCGCACACTTCAGCGGTATAACAAACACCAGCTTATACTTTTCTTTTAAGGTAGGTGTTATAATCCGGAAGCTGTTGTTCATATTCCTCATGCATTAAAGAAGAAGTAAAAATAAAATCGGCAGTAGCCCGGTCACAGGCAAAAGGTATATTCCAGGTCACGGCCAGGCGAAGCAGGGCTTTTATATCCGGATCATGAGGCTGTGCCTGCATCGGATCCCAAAAGAAAATCAATACATCAACTGTTCCTTCTGCAATCATCGCCCCAATCTGCTGATCGCCCCCCAACGGACCACTTAGTAATTTTTTTACGGGTCTATCCAACTTATCTTCTAATAATTTGCCCGTGGTTCCTGTCGCTATCAGTTCATGACGTGCCAGATGGGCTTTATTATAATCAGCCCAATCAATCAGATCTGTTTTCTTATTATCGTGCGCCACAAGGGCAATTCTTTTACGGGGCTGTAATAACCTGTGCGCTTTTTTACTCATTTATATAACTTATAACAACAAATTTATAATAAACTGGCCCTTTTTAGGCGTTGATTAGTAAACTGGTATAATATTTGTTAACACTATATCCACATTCTGGACCAACTGATCAATGAAAAGCCTATTTCTAATTTTTTCAGTGCTTATCGCTGTCACTATAAGCCGGGCTCAGTCCGGCTTATCTTTTTTATTTCCTCATTTTCTTTATAATGGGGCTATAGATACAATTGCACCCGGTATTGCTTCTTTTTCAGTAACACAATACGAAAATACGGGTACTATGCGCCTGCAATGGACCGTTACAAACACATCTGCTAACACTTATTTTGCGGTTGAAAGAAGTGAAAACGGTGCTGCGTTTTCAGTAATTGGTATTGTAAAAAGCGAATTAAAAACTAATTTCAGTTACCAGGATGAGGCTCCTCCCAAGGGTTTAATCAGCTATAGAGTAAAACAAATAAATGGGGAGAGCAGTATTTATTCACCCATTCAAACACTGCAACTGGCGGGTAATATTTATTGTAAGTTTTATCCAAATCCTGTAGATAAAATGCTCATAGTACGCTCAGACCAGCCTATAGAATTAACTATTTCTGACGGCCTGGGTAAGCAAATGATTGTTACCAGGCTGGAGGGGGGCCTAAAGGTACTGGATGTTTCTTTGCTTGAACCGGGCATTTACTTTATTACACTTTACCAGAAAGAAGCCAATAGAATTATCAGAGACAAACTGATAAAAAAATAGTATCAATCACACACAATAAAATAATTTATAAATAACCGTATTGTAGTATTGACAGATTGATAAATATCAATTAATATTGCATCGGTTTTTCATAGGATATTGGATTTTAAAACGGGGTTGAATTTCTATTCTGGCCCCTTTTTTATTTTTATACCATTCCCCTAATAGTATACATATTCAATAATAATAAAGCCCCGCATTGCGGGGCTTATTCTTACTAACCGTGAAATAGTAATTATTCCTGAATCAGGCTTCTTTAAGTTCTTGTATTTTGGCTCTTATCTTAGCTTCAATTTCGTCAGAAAGGCCTTGGTTGTCTTGCAATAACTGCTTAACTGCATCACGCCCCTGACCCAGTTTATCGTTATTATAGCTAAACCAGCTACCACTTTTCTGTACAATACCCAGCTCTACTCCCATATCTAAAATTTCCCCCACCTTAGAAATACCTTCACCAAAAACAATATCAAACTCTGCATTACGGAAAGGAGGAGCTACTTTATTTTTTACCACTTTTACTTTTACTCTGTTACCTACGGCTTCATCACCATCTTTAATTTGTGTCATGCGGCGTATGTCTAAACGTACAGAAGCATAGAATTTTAAAGCATTACCGCCCGTTGTAGTTTCAGGATTACCGAACATCACCCCTATCTTTTCTCTCAGTTGGTTAATGAAAATACAAATGGTATTGGTTTTATTAATAGTTGCAGTAAGCTTACGCAAAGCCTGGCTCATTAAACGGGCCTGTAACCCCATTTTACTATCACCCATTTCTCCTTCCAATTCTCCCTTTGGCACTAAAGCTGCTACAGAATCAATTACCACCACATCTAATGCACCAGAAAGAATAAGCCGGTCAGCTATTTCTAACGCCTGCTCTCCATAATCTGGCTGAGAAATTAAAAGATTATCTACATCCACACCCAGTTTTTTTGCATACGAATTGTCAAATGCGTGTTCTGCATCTATAATGGCACACATACCACCTTTCTTTTGGGCCTCTGCAATAACATGTATTGCTATAGTGGTTTTACCAGACGATTCAGGGCCATAAATTTCAACAATCCGGCCTTTGGGCAAACCGCCAATGCCTAAAGCTGTATCCAGCCCAATAGAGCCTGTTGATACCACTTCCATCGGATCCTGGCTTTTTTCATTCATCATCATCACACTTCCCTTGCCAAAATCCTTTTCAATTTTATCAATCGTTAATTTGAGAGCTTTTAATTTTTCATTGTTTGCAGACATATCTATAAATTTTAATCAAGGTAATATATTGTCAAATGTAGAGAAAAAATGATTATCAACACTAATTTATTTAGTATTTTTTACTAATTATTTTGTCCTGTCTACTAAAAATTAAAAACCCCGCTTGGGGCGGGGTTCTAACGACTGAGAAAACTAATGTAATAAAACAACTGCTGCTTGCTAACTGTTATATATAGTAAAGTGACTAAAAATTTTCATTTCAGACAATACCACTTTCTGGTAGTTTTTCACCACCTCACCAGCGTACCAGACTGCTATTTGCAGATGCATTGCGGCTGCCCCTGCCATCAAAAAGATTATAACGCATATAAAATAAAAAGGCATTATTGCGGGCTACCGTTGGCGGCAGGCTGCTATTCAGTTGCAGATTTACAAGATCTTTAAAAGATTTATTGTAGCGCAGACCAAAGGTAAACCGGTTCATATAATAGTCTGCCCCGGTTTGCCAGCGCCATTCATTGGGCGTTAAACGAGCTGCAATAGAATCGTCTCTGAAACGCAATACATCTGATTTTACCACCTGGTTATTTTGATTACTCTGTTGTATTAAAGCAATACCACTTTGAAAAGAAGAAAACTGTAGACCACCATTAAAATAAAGGTTTTTAACAGGGCTGTAATGTAAAGATACCGGCCAGCTAAAGTAATATAGCTTTTGTACGTATACAGATTTAGACAGGGTATTACCACTAACGTTAGACATTTCGTTCTGAAACAATAATAACCGTGGCGTATACTGTGGCATGCTCAGGTTAATTTCTGTTTGCAAAAAAACGTTATCATTTACATGGTACTGAACATAGGGAGATGGCAGGTAATCGCTAACCGTACTGCTTTTGGCGCTACTGTTATAATTAACCCGCTGCTGGCTGCCAGTGGTTATACCGGCATTTAATGCCAAACCTACCGCCCACCAGGGTTCGCCATCGGCTTTCAAACTAAAGGGCTTAAACACCTGCTCCATATTAAAGGCGCGGCGTTCTTTGCGTTCTTCTTTCTTCAGGTCTTTTTCTGCCTGCTTCAATTTTTTCATAGTAGCGGCAACAGCAGCTTCATCTACAGCATGTAATGCGGCTTCTTTTTCTGCAGGAATGGTATTCAATTCCATTCCACTTACTGGTGCTGCTGGCAGCGTATTAACAGTAAGTGCTTGTAACAACTTTATACGCTGGTGTTGCTTTTGTATCAATACTTCATCTAACACATCAACATCATTATCAACAGGCGGTAGATTGCTAATGCCTGTCTGCACATTTGTACCGCTGTGTTTAGCACTGCTGCCCAAATTTGATTTTGATGCCGAAGGGTTGTTGCTTTTTACGGCTGCAACAGATAAGGTACTTTTTAAATAGCTGTTTTTAGTTTTACTATTGTTGGTTTTAGTTTTATTAACCGTAATGTGTGTATTTGTTTTAACTGTAGGTGTAACAGGCTTATTATTAGCGGCACTGTAAACACCGGCGTTTGTACGGTTGTTGGTAACAGCCGGCGTAACCGTTGCTTTGTTAGCAACAGCTGTAGCAGTAGCAGCCCCATTGTTTGCAGCCTCATTATTTTTAGGGGCAATACTTGTGTTAGAAGAATTGCTTTTTAAAGTACTTGTGTTATTAATACCAGCGTTTTGCTGATTGTTGTTGTTATAATTTGATGGGGTGGTTGCAGAAACTTTTGCTGTTTGCGTGTTGCCCTTACCCGCAATGCTGTTATTGTTATTAGAGGCATTAACAGCCAGCTGTTCTTTACTTACTTCATCATCACCCTGATGATAATAAAATACAGCGCCAGTACTAACCAGCAGTGCGGCAAAACCAGCCCACCACCATTTACCACGAGGCCCGGGTATTTTACCACCGCCACGTGGTGTTTCATCCTCGTCGAGCAGGCGTTTCATCTGTTGCCAGCCAGCATCTGCATCGGGCACCGGCAGTTGCTGCAGCTTTTCGGCAATCAGTTGCTCATATAATTTTCTTTCGCTCATTTTTCTACATGCATGGTTAGCAATAATTGTTTTAATTGTCGGCGGGCTTCGCTTAAATGCCATTTACTGGTACCCTCGCTAATGCCCAGCAATTCTCCAATTTCTCGGTGATTGTATCCTTCTATTACGTATAAATTAAAAACAGTTTGTGTGGCCTGTGGCAGGCTTCTTACCAGTTCTAATAATTCTGCAGCACTCAAACGGCTTATTGCAGTATTGTCTATGCCTATTTCGTGTACGGGTTTTAACTCTACTTTGTTTTTAAACTTCTGGTTGCTGCGTATAAAATCTATTGCACTGTTTACAACAATGGTTTTTATCCAGGTATATAATGATGCTTTTGCTGCGTCGTAAGTAGCTATGTGTTTATAAACTTTTAAAAAACCATTGTGTAAAACCTCCAGCGCATCTTCTTCATTTTTGGTGTAGCGTATGCACAAAGCCATCATAGGGCCGTAAAACTGTTTATACAACAGCTCCTGGCACCGGCGATTGCTTTGTATGCAACCCGATATTACCTCGTCTTGTTCTACCCAATCGGTTATCAAAATAGCGGCAGATTTCATGGTTAATTTTATGATACCAGCTGTTGTTTTTATATTTAACATCGTTGCGTCGCACCCTTCAGCTGAAGGGTGCGACGCAACGATGTTAAATATAAAAACAAC
>JANRMC010000087.1:0-4389 GCA_033761915.1 Flavihumibacter sp. | reverse complement strand
CCTACAATTGAAAATAAAATACCCAAACCGGCAATCAGCATAGGTAATAATATGGGGGCCATTCCGCCAAAGCTATCAACAGATTTGGTTTCCTGTCCCAGCACCATGGTTGCTAAAACGGTGGCTACATAAGAACCAAATAAATCGGCACCCATACCAGCAACATCACCTACGTTGTCGCCCACATTATCTGCAATAGTAGCAGGGTTACGTGGGTCATCTTCCGGAATGCCTGCTTCTACTTTACCTACCAGATCAGCGCCAACGTCAGCAGCTTTGGTATAAATACCGCCACCCACACGGGCAAATAAGGCAATACTTTCGGCACCTAAAGAAAAGCCGGTTAAAACTTCAATCGTCTTAAGCATTTCTTCAGAGTCAACCACAGAAGCACCGAAGTAAGATTTTAAAATAAGGAATAAACCGCCCAAGCCTAATACCGCTAAGCCTGCAACACCCAATCCCATCACTGCGCCGCCGGTAAAAGATACATTAAGGGCTTTTGATAAGCTGGTGCGGGCCGCATTGGCAGTACGTACATTGGCCTTGGTGGCCACTTTCATACCAATATAACCAGCAGTAGCACTAAAAATGGCTCCTAATACAAAAGCAACAGCAATGGTCCAGTCACTATGCGGATTACTTTTTGCCATTAAAGCCAGTAGTATAGCTACAATCACAACAAAGTAGCCTAATATTTTCCATTCGGCTTTTAAAAAAGCCATGGCACCTTCAGCAATATAGTTGCTGATTTCTTTCATACGGTCGTTACCCGCATCTTGTTTAGATACCCAATTGAACTTTACAAATGTGTACAGCAAGCCAATAACTGCCATTGCTGGTACCAGGTAAATCAATTTGTCCATAAGCGTTAATTCTCTATGTGTTTAAATTAAGGACGGCAAAAATAGGGCAAAAACCCCTTAATTCACAGTATAACGGCTTTTTTTTAAGCAGGTTTTATGGCCTCATTTTCAACAGCTAATGGTTGTTTTTATGGCTTTAATTGAAGCCGGTTACCGGCTTTTGCGAAAATGGGTTTGTTTAGTGTACCGGCTTTCTATCTCTGATCTATCATTGTTGCGACGCTCCGTTCATCTGCAGAATGGTGATGCAACAACAGACTTAAGTATACTACTCCACTTGCAGTTAACTGCGTTTATAAACTTCTTAAATGCTTTCAACTGCATTTTTTTTGCAACAGTTTGCCAACTTTTTGCAGTGCTTAATGCTTTAACTATTTGTTAGGTTGCTATGGCATATGCTTTGGCATCTGGTATATAAAGGAGGATTATACCATGAAATGAGCTGTAAAATTTTCAAGCTATAATACCAACTGCGATGAAAATTTTTTTTAGCGAATAACATGTGACAAATTCTTAAAATTAAAAAATTAGCACATGAAAAAAATCTACACAAAAAACGAAACAAAATCTGTGGTTACAGCAATAGCAATAAACCACAAAGAACATTTCTATGGATTACAAACAAAACGAAGCAAGCTTTTATTACTGGTTGCATTATTAATGAGCCTGTCACTTGCAACATGGGCAAAGCCTAATTATCAAACCAAGCTGTCTATTGCCACTTTAACCACCACGCCCATCAGAGTTACCATTGACGGACAAAGGTACGACCAGGGATATAATAGCTGGGGTAATGCCAATAACAGTATTGTAATACGAGATCTTTCAAACGGCTACCACACTATTAAAGTTTTTCAACAGCGTAGCAACCGTCGTTTTGAAAACGACCGGCGCAGAAACCGCAATGATGATTATACTTTAATTTACAGTGCTACGGTTTTTGTAAAACCCATGTATCATATAGATATTGTTATAAACCGCTTTGGAAAAGCATTTATCGATGAGCAATATATTAATAGCCGAGATTATTATGATAATGACGATGATGATAACAACTGGAATAATAACAGAGATTTTGACCGTGATAACAGAGACAGGGATTATCGCAACCAAAGAGCCATGGACGACCGCGATTTTATAATGGCAAAAAACCAGTTACAAAGAGAAAGTTTTGACAATACCCGTTTGTTAATGGCAAGACAGATCAGTGATAATAATTATCTATCGGCACAACAGGTAAAAGAATTAATGCAGTTATTTTCTTTTGATGATAAAAAACTTGACTTTGCCAAGTATGCCTATCGGAGAACTACAGACAGAAACAATTATTTTATAGTATACGACGCATTTGCTTTTGCCAGCAATAAAGAAGAGTTGGCCAATTATATAAGAAATTTTAGGTAAGGTTCGGCATAGGTACAATCAAAACCTACAAACGCCCTGGCTTTTCAAAGCCGGGGTTTTTTGTGGCAAAAAAAAGCCCCGCCAAAAGCAGGGCAGCTAAATAGGTATGCGAATTAATACGTTTTCACAAGGAAAATACAGTCCTCAATCTTTTTAATCTGCTGCTCACGGGCCATATTTTTTACAATAGAATTGGTCGTTAATTTCAGATTATTGAATGCAGTATCTTCTTTTTTCAATTCTTCAATGGTGCGAAAAATATTTTTTGTGGTTACAGCAAAAACAGCTCCCTGGGCCTGCAAGCGGGTACTTAATATACCAACAACTTCGCCCTGTTTGTTAAACACCGGACCACCACTGTTACCGGGGTTAGCAGCAACTGCTATCTGGCAACTCATGGTATCTCCGTTATAACCAGTTCTTGCACTCATATAGCCTTCGCCATATACAATTTCTTCCCGGGGAAAACCGAGTGTAAATATCTGCTCGCCTAAATCGGCACCGCTCCGTTTTAAACCATAGGGTAAATTGGTTAAAGGCTTAAAATCTTCATCGTTGATTTTTAGTATAGCTATATCTCTAAGATTATCTTTATGTACAACGGTTACTTTAAACTCAGCGCCTTTATTGTTTTGAACGATTACTGTGGTAGAGTTTTTAATAACGTGAGCGTTGGTAACCAAATAACCTTTGCCATCAATTAAAAAGCTGGTACCACCGCTTTTTAAAACGCCGCCAACGGGGGCCTTCAACGATTTTTGAACATCTTTTATTAAAGAGTTGTTGACATTTTGCTGTTTGATTACAGTGTTCAGCTTACTGGCTAATTCCTCTACTTGTTTGTTGTTACTTGGAGCAAAATAAGTAACCAAACCACTGGTGGCTAAGGCAATTACACCGGCAATGGTTGCTGCTACGGCCACCACCCGGCGGTACTTACGCCACATCTCAATAACCCTTGTTTTAGCAACAACAGGTTTAATAGTGCCGGCCTGCTCTAACTGCTGGTGCACTTCGTTTAATTGGATGCGGAATTGCTTGTGCTTGCCATGTTGCTGCAGTTGTTGCAAAAAAATGGTCTGCTCAACCACCATTTGGTCAACAGCAGGGGTAGAGGAGCGGAGTTGCTCAAAAAAAGCTCTTTCCTCTGCATTCATCTCGTTATTCAAATAACGTTCAACAGCGTCTAATAATTGAATTTCTTCCATCACAGTACCTGGTTTTTATATTGAGAAAAGAATAATTTTTTTAACCGCATCAGGCATTTATACTTTTGGTTTTTGGCATTGTCTGCATTGGTATAACCAAAGTTGCCCGCTATTTCAGTCATGTTTTTCTTTTGCAGGTAATAAGCTTCCAGCAAACTTTTGCAAGGCTCTCCTAAACTTTGTAAAGCCTTTTCCATTAGTATAAAATCGGCATTACGTTGTTCCTGTTGTTCCACTTCTTCTTCAACCGGCATTGTTTCAAAAACAGCATTCACTTCTCCGGAAAACCGCTGCATTTGCTGTAGCCGCTTTAACCACAACCTGCGACAAACAGAATAGATGTAGGTCTTAAGCTGGCAATTCAATTCAAAACCGCCCGACCGGGCCTTCTCATACAACACAATCATCGCCTCCTGAAAAATATCTTTAGCCTCATCTGCTGTTCCGTTATTATTAATAATCATTGCCTGAATCATGCCATAGTTATTGGCATAAATTAGTTCAATGGCTTTTTTATCGTTGATAGCCAATCTTTTAAGTAATTCATTTTCTGCGCTAAAGGTCTCCACCAATAATTTATTTTAATACTCAAATTAACAAATAGTAACCCAAAACTAACCCAATAAAATTTTTTTCATTTGCCGGGTTACCTTTTTATAGTAATAGAATAAAGTTTCACAAACCATTTATTTCAAAAAAATTAAACAAGAAAAAAATGAAAAAGCTTCTTTTTGTTTTAGCAATCGGTGCCTTATTTACAGCTTGTAACAGTGGTGGTGGCGATAAAGCTGCTGCTGATACGGTTTCAGCTGCTCCTACAGTTGATACAACTGCAGCTCCTGCTGTTGATACTGCTGCTCCTGCCGCTGCTGATACCACTAAAGCTGCTGCTGATACTACTAAGAAGTAAT
>JANRMC010000086.1:0-4397 GCA_033761915.1 Flavihumibacter sp. | reverse complement strand
CCCTGGTTTTAGCACTATCGGCCCAAAAAATTGAATCGCAAATAATAAGTTGGCTGCACAATTAATAAGTGTTAAAAATTTGCTGAAAGGTTATAATCAAATGTCAATTGCTTAGCAGCAATGATGAATACAAGTATTTTTGCTGCAAACAAAATGAACGTATGAAAAAGGTATTAATGACACTGCTGGCAGCAGTATTGGTAATTGCTGCTCAGGCACAAAACGACAAATTGATTAAACACACCGGTGAAAAGCTGGAAGTAAAAATTTTAAAAGTAGCCGAGTGGACTATCTCCTTCACCTACCCCGGTGAAACCGCTGAACAATTAATTGGCAAATATGCCATTGCTAAAATTGAGTACGCCAGTGGCCGCAAAGAAGATGTTACAGAAAAAGTAACAATTGCCGGCGAAGACGATTGGGAAAAAGTTGTTGTGGTTGAAGACAAAAGCGCAGTAATTGGCCTGAAGAAAATGGATGAAATTCGTGGAAAAACCAACGCAGTGCAATTAATAGGCACTGCTGCCATGAATGACACGAAGTCTTTAATGAAATTAAAAAAAGCGGCCGCAGCATTAGGAGCCCCGTTTGTATTAATTACTTCAGACAAAGACAACCAGTTTACCACACAATCTATTAAAAAGGGATTGGCCTATGGTTATAAATAACCACTTTGTAAACGAATACATTATAGAAAGCCCCGTCATACAGATGGGGCTTTCTATTTCTTTCTAGTAGCTTACACTTAGTTTAAGGTATAAAAGCCAAAAAATGCAATGGTGCCAGTGCTAAGCCGTTTAACTTCTACTTACCATAAAATGTTGGATGAAACATTTTAACGAATTAGAAAAACTATCGCTGGTTGCCAGCAAGACAGAAAATGCAGTTATTATAACCGATAAAGACGGTTTTATAGACTGGGTAAACGCTGCCTTTACGCGTATTACCGGTTATGAACTACATGAAGTATCCGGCAAAAAACCGGGCTCATTTCTACAGGGGCCCGAAACGTCAAAATCCACCATTGAAATTGTACGCAATAAAATAAAAGAACAAGTTTCTTTTACAGAAGAACTGGTTAACTATACAAAATCAGGAGAACCTTATTGGGTTAAAATGGATGTTTCTCCCATATACGACGCAGCACAGGTTTGCATTGGTTTTATTGCTGTGGAAAGCGACATCTCTGAACGCAAGCTTTACGAGCAGCAACTGATAGAAAAGAAAATAAGTCTGGCCTACGCCCAGGAAATTTCAAAAATTGGCAACTGGTCTTTTAATATTACCACGTATGAAGTTAAATGGTCTGATAACCTTTTTAAAATTTTTGAGATAGACCCCGATACTACCAATCTTTATGAAGCCTATATCAACTCTGTTCACCCGGAAGATTTACCTCATTTACAGCAACTGATTAATGAAGCTGTTACGCTGGGTAACGATTATGTTGTAGAGCACAGAATACTTGTACCGGGCAATGATATTAAATACATAAGGGGTATTGCCAAAGTAGCTAAAAACAAATATGGTGCCCCCGTAGCATTATTCGGAACTGCCCAGGATATAACTGTTGAAAAAACCTATG
Source organism: Flavihumibacter sp. (assembly GCA_033761915.1). Classification (GTDB taxonomy): domain Bacteria; phylum Bacteroidota; class Bacteroidia; order Chitinophagales; family Chitinophagaceae; genus JACMLD01. The sequence continues at coordinate 2,812 of JANRMC010000086.1, read as the reverse complement.
AATTAGAGCTGCTAAAAGCAAAAGAAACAGCAGAACTGGCAACCGTTGCAAAATCTTCTTTTCTGGCCATGATGAGCCACGAAATAAGAACGCCTCTCAATGGTATTATGGGTGCTGCCGATTTGGCCAGTAAAAGCTGCATGAACTCTGAACAGGCAGAACTAATTAATGTAATTAAGAAAAGCGGTAAAACATTACTGAAACTTATTAATGATATTCTTGATTTTTCTAAACTGGAGGCCGGGCATGTTAGTCTTGATGAAGAAAACACAGAACTCTTAAGTTGTGTGCAGGATGTTTACAGCCTTTTACAATTAAAGGCAAAAGAGCGTAGCAACGAACTTAGTTTTTCTATTGACGATAGCCTGCCACAATTTATAGTGGCTGATGGCAACCGATTAAAGCAAATTTTAATAAACCTGGTTGGTAATGCTGTTAAGTTTACAGAAAAAGGACGTGTTGATATAAGAGTAGCCAGAGAAAAAAATATAGCCGATAAAATATGCATACGGTTTACCGTAAAAGATACCGGCATTGGTATACCTGCCGATAAACAAGCCAATCTTTTTAAAGAGTTTTATCAGGTTGAATCCATGAAATCCCGCCGCTTTGAAGGCACCGGTCTTGGCTTAAGCATCAGCAAAAAACTGGTTAGCCTGATGGAAGGAGATTTTACCGTTACCAGCGAAGCTGGTAAAGGCAGCAGTTTTTCATTTACCATGCTAACAAAAGCCGGTGACAACCTTGTGAAGGGTACCACCGCACCGCAACAGGTAATACAAAAAAATGAATTAAACCATTTAAAAATACTGGTGGCAGAAGATAACGACATAAACGTTTTTCTGGCCCAAAAACTATTAAACAATCTTGATATAAAACCTGATCTGGCAAGAGATGGCTTAATTGCCGTTGAAAAAGCTTCTGAAAATAAGTATGATATTATTTTAATGGACATTCACATGCCCAATATGGATGGACTGGAAGCTACTAAAACCATTCTCTCATCCCTGCCAAAAGAACAACAGCCCAAGGCCATTATTGCAATGACGGCAGATGCTTTCAGAGAAAACGAAGAAGCCTGTTTAAAAGCTGGTATGAACGATTTTATTTCTAAACCGCTGGATACTGAAAAGTTTTATGCGATGCTAAAAAAATGGAGCGATTTTTTTTCTATCACTGACCGAATGGCTATTTAATTTTCCTCCAGTAAATGATCATCATCCGTTAACGTAAAGTCAATAGCACTCTGGCCGGCAATGCCCTCAATACTTCCTTTTATATGTGCGGCATTCAGCAAAATTTTTTCCAATTGCTTTTCACGGGCCTTCCATAATTTCTCCATGGCATCTCTTTCTTTTTGTATAGAAAGTTTCATACTCATAAAGCCTTCTCTTACGGCTTTCCATTGCTCGCCAAATTCATTGCTGGTTAAATAGCTGTACAGCAGTTGCATTTTATCGCCTTTGTTTTGCTGGCTTTGAGAAGCATTGTAAATTTTCACAATTGCATCCCGCATAATTGCCACTACGGCTTTCACTTCGTTAAAAGAGCAAACCCAAACCCCTTCTTTCTCACCAAAACCATTCATATCTTTTGGCAAAGCCTGCGTAACCAATACGGCGGCATCAGCTCCCTGGCTGCGCATATCTGTTTTCAGTTTCTCTATCCATTCGTTACTAAATGCAACAGTACGCTTACTTTCAAAAATAATAGTACCACACTCTTGCCCAAAATTGTTTCGAACTCTTAACATACAATCTGCCCCCTTTACCCCTTTAGCAACTTCGGTTACCATATCAAACGGAAAAGAAGACCTCAGTAATTCTTCCAGTTTCAGTTCCTGCACTTCTCCCTGCAGCTGCATGCTGCCTTGCTCTGCTTTGCGTTTCATTTCTTCGGCCAGTTTTTTTTGCTGCTCCAGTTTTTCTTCCATCTCCTTAAGCTTTAACTGGTATTCTGTTTCACGCAGGCTGTTTCTTTCTGTTTCTTCTTTGCGTATCGTTTCTGTAAGCTGCACTCTTTCCTGCAACAACATTTTTTGCAGTTGTATTTCTATTTCCTGTTCTTTGGTCATCAACTCCTGTTCTTTCTTTAAAAAATCCAATTCTTTCTGGCGGGCCAGTTTTAATTTTTCTTCATTGTCTTTATTGTTTTGCTGCAGCAATTGCAACTTATTTTCATAATCGGCAGTAATTGATTTACGCAACTGCTCTTCCATTTTTTGCTGCAATGCTGTTTTTTCTTCCTGCAGCTTTTTGTTATACGCAAGGTCTTTTGCCAGTAATGCATCATTCATTTCTTTTTCTTTACGGGCAAATTCATCTTCTTTGGTTTTTTTCCATTCACTTACTTTAGTGCGCAGTTCTTTTTCCACTTCTTCCCGTATGGTATCATTGGGTTCAAACTGGTTACCACAATTCGGACATTTTATGAGGGCAGACATAGCTTGCTTATTTGCCGCCAATTTACGAAACACTCATCATCCTGCCCGTGTAAGTTTTTTTAAAGTATGTTGCCGGCATTTGTAATACTATTCAGCTGCCGTTGCGTCGCACACTTGTGCTGAAGAATAGTATTCAGCAAGTCGCAAAGTCAGGAAGATGCTTACTTCAATTACAATATGCTTTCCAACCTTCGGTCATGCTGATTTTTGGACTTCTTGTACAAGTGTGCGACGCAACGATGTTGCCATAAAAAACTGCTGCTGGTAACAAAAAATAAACCCCGGCAATAACCGGGGCCTGTGCGGCAGAGGAGATTCGAACTCCCACAGTCTTTCGACCGCTACCACCTCAAAGTAGTGCGTCTACCA
>JANRMC010000085.1:0-2498 GCA_033761915.1 Flavihumibacter sp. | reverse complement strand
GACTTTTCGGGACTCGGTTCAACGGCAACGCTTTTAGCAACGGATAGCAGAAAGCTGCAACCTACGCTGTAAGAGAGTGAATGTATAAAAAAGCAAGACGGACGCAAGAATGGGGCGTTGATAATGTGTGCCAGCCTTCTTGTGCCTGTTGCAATAAGTGATGTAACAAAAAAGGAATTAGTTTTATTAAGGCATAAGCGAGACGCTTGCGCCATTTTTGGGGAAAACCCCGAGCGGATTTGAGCCATGCATCGGGGCACCCTTTTGCGGCAAAACGCATTTGCGCAATTGCATCAGCAATGGCTGTTATTTTTGACTCGCCAACTTCTTTTTAATCTTCATCATCAATTTGTCTGGCGTAACCCGCGGCAGGTTACTTAAAAACCAGTTCATAAAACCTACTATTTTTTTGCCTTTTCCATTTAAAAATAAGTCAACACCTGCCTTTGCAACCTCAACAGAACTCTGGGGTTTATTTGCATGCATTGCATTGGTTTTTCTCATGGCATCTGTGTGAAAGCCTGTTTCAACCGTGCCGGGGCAAAGCGCTGTTACAACAATACCTTTATCCTCTAATTCTGCAGCGATGGTTTCAGTAAAGGCCAGCACAAAGCTTTTGGTGGCAGAATACACAGCGTAATAAGGAAATGGTAGAAATGAGAGGAGAGAAGCCACATTCATAATACGTCCTTTTCCATACTGAAGCATTGCTGCAGCAAACAACTTGGTAAGCCCCACCAATGCGGTAATATTTACGGCAATCATGTCTTCATCGTTTTTTAAAGGCGTGTCTGTAAATTCTCCATAACTGCCAAAGCCAGCATTGTTAATTAAACCCGTAACGCGGTAGTTATTATTTTTTACACGGGTAAATAAGTTGGCGGCTGCATTGGGTGCCGCCAAATCCTGCACAAAATACACCACATCAATATTAAATTGCTGTTGCAGCTTGCTCTGTAAGGTTTTTAACGCAAGCTCATTTCGGGCTACTAAAATCAGGTTCAATTTTTGGGCAGCCAGTTGTTGTGCCATTTCTAAGCCAATGCCGGCGCTTGCACCCGTTATCAGTGTATATTCTTTCATATTATTTGTTTTCAATTTTTTTAAACTATTTCTGTTGCATTGTTTTTAAAAATGCAAGCTATTGTTTGAGGTTAACGCTGTTTCAATTTCGCTTTCATTCATTGCCCAATGGAGGGGCCGTTACTACAGTATCTGCGGTGGTTGTAACAGATGGTTTTTTTTTCTTAAGAGGGAATCATATTTTAAAGAATCCGCCGGGCATACCCATAGTGGTTGCTTATTAATAAGCGGTGCAACTTTTTCAGCAGTGGTAATTATTAAAGCAATGGAAGGAGAATTTTTTATCATTATAATTTCAGTTAAACTATAATGCAAAATTCAAGCAGTCAGCAAGTTTTAAACGATAACAAATGTTTAGATTTTTTCGCTTTTGGCTTTTTTTAACCGGCTCAGGTGCACCGGGGTAATGCCCAGGTAGGAGGCAATCATGTGCTGCGGTACCCGGTTATGTATGTTGGGAAATACATCTGTTATGCTATCGTACCGCTGCTTGGGCGTTCGGGCATACATGTTTTTTATTCTGTCATCTTTGTAAATAAAGTAGAACTCTGCAATCAGCCGGCCCATCTTTTGCCCCTCTTTTAAATGATTATACCCCCATTCAATAGAAGCACGGGGTAAAATAATCACCTCTGTTTCTTCCAGAGCTTGTAAGCTGTAAATAGACCGGGTTTTTTGAATGAAATTTGAATAGTCGGCTATAAATTGGTTTTCCAGCGCAAAGTGTATAGTATGTTCAATTCCTTTGCCATCGGTTACTAAAGTTCTTATAAGCCCCTTATTAATAAAAAATATTTCATTAGGAACAATATCGGGCCGGCTGAGAATCTCCAGTCTTCTGAAGGTTTTCTTCACCGCCTTGCTCAGAAAGCCTTCCATTTCTTCTTCAGAAACAGTAATCATTTGTTTAATAGCCTGCTTAATTTCATTCATACCCTAAGCTTGTATTTGTAGTATCTGTCAGTGGTGCTGCGCTTATTTAACACCTGCAACAGAAATTAAAACAATACAATATAAACCAAAGGCTGCTGAGTGCATAATATTGTATGCTTTCAGCAGCCTTCTTTCAGAAAAATTAAACAATTTGGTTTTGTTTCCTTAGCCTGTTATCCGTTTATCTGTTGCTGCATACCTGGCGTAAACCAATAAGGCGCCTATTACCATACTATTTCTAAAAATATTCAGCATATCATTTTCGTAGGCAGCCGCTCTGGGAATATGCACTAAAAAAATCATCAGCAGCACATACACTGCCATTAAAACAGCAGCCAACTTATCATATTTCTTCAACAAACAACTTATTATAAACAGCAGTATCAGTATGCCGGTAAAATAATTCCAGAACAGGGGCGCCGGTAACCAGGATGGAACAAAACTGGCACCAACCTCGGGCTTGCCAAAATGCAGCCCCACGT
>JANRMC010000084.1:0-38442 GCA_033761915.1 Flavihumibacter sp. | reverse complement strand
ATTTAAAAAATCCTGATTTATCTTTAATAGATATTGATCTGAACAAAAAATAATATTTATAGTTCCCGCTCTTTTTCCCTCACAATTAAGCAAGTAAAGCAAGAATTTTTTTAACCTATTTCTCTCTTTAAGAATAACAGAGGGGTGTAAGTAATTAAACTTAATGCTTGTTTTTGTAGGCATTTCCAAAAGTCGTAAAAAATTACATAAATATTTGAATAGCTTTGTTGTATGGTGAAAAGACTATCGGATATAGAAACCGGGAAACTAGCAATAATAAAATCTTTTGAAAATAACGATATTTTTATAAAGCTCATGGAAATGGGATGTGTGCCCGGCGAGTTGATAAAAATAGAACAAAGAGCTCCGTTGGGCGACCCCATTGCAATAACTGTTTCTGGGTATAGCCTGAGTTTACGATTAGACGAAGCACAAAATATATTTGTTGAAGAATCAGACTGATAAAAATGAATATAGGTTTATACTTTGGATCCTTTAACCCTCTTCACATAGGCCATTGTATAATTGCTAATTATACACTTCAAAATGCACCAATTGATCAGGTTTGGCTGGTTGTCTCTCCACATAACCCATTTAAAAAGGAAGCAAACCTTTTAAATGAGTACCAACGATTACATTTAGCAAAACTTGCGTTTGTAGAAACTCCTGATATTAGGGTGGTGGATATAGAGTTTGGTTTACCAAAACCCTCATACACGATTGATACAATGGTATATATAAAGGAAAAATACCCCGAGCATGTTTTTTCAATTATCCTGGGAAGCGATGGCTTTCAAAATATTCACCAATGGAAAAATGCTGAAGTCTTGGTGAGAAACTATCAATTCATTGTTTACAAACGCCCAGGATTTGATATTATCAATAAAAATATAAAAATCAATTACTTAGAACTAGAGGCGCCACTTTTAGATATTTCATCAACCAAAATAAGACAATATATAAAAGAAAGAAAATCAATAAAATTTATGACTCCAGATACTGTTTTAAAAGAAATAGAAGCGTCAAATTATTATAGGTCATAAAAAATATGAAATGAAAAGACTCCTAATAGCAATATTTAGTTTGTTATCGGTTCTTGGTTTTAGCCAAACACAAATCCGCCTAGATAAAAAACTTCAGCATAAAATTGACACTCTATTAATAGGGTTTAAAGGAACGGCAGGCATTTATATAAAAAACCTGAAAAACGGAACCTCGGCAGGAATTAACTATGACACAATTTTTCCTACTGCAAGCATGATAAAGATTCCTATTTTATTAGGTATAATGGACAAGATTGAGAAAAAGGAACTTACATATCACCAACCCTTAATTTATAAAGACTCGCTTTTATATGAGGGAGAAGATATTTTAGGGTCTTTTAAAAACAACGAAACCATTTCGCTTAATAAAGTTATAATGCTGATGCTTACCACAAGCGATAATACAGCAAGCCTATGGCTTCAGAGTTTGGGGGGTGGTGGCCAATATATAAACCAACTATTACAACAAAACGGTTTTAACACTACAAGAGTTAATTCTAGAACACCCGGAAGAGAGGAGGCACGCCAACAATATGGCTGGGGCCAAACAACCCCAATAGAAATGGTAGCGTTGTTAGAGAAAATTTATAAAGGACAAATTATAAATAAACCCGCTTCTGATAAAATGATAAGATTACTGGGAAGAAACTTTTGGGATGAAGAAGCACTGTCTCAGTTTCCGCCCAATATTTTTATAGCTTCAAAAAACGGAGCAGTAAATAAATCAAGAAGCGAAACATTATTGGTTATGGCACCCAATAATCCTTTTATTTTTTCTATTATTACCAAAAACCAGGAAGATGAAAGTTGGGGTTTAAATAACGAAGGATGGGTGCTTGCCAGAAAGCTGGCCACTATTTTATGGCAGCATTTTGAGCCCAATTCTCAGTGGCAACCATTATATACAATTGAAGGCAAATTAAAATAGTATATTGCTAAATAGTAGCACAAAGGTTGAACGGAGCGTCGCAAGAATGCGGGGCTTTAGAAGATGTTTACCCCAAAAACAACATGATACTACTTCGCCATATTCCTTTTCTGAAAGCTGTATTTATTCATAGCATTACTGCTTTTGGTGGCCCCCAGGGTCATTTTGGAATGATGCTGAAAACATTTGTAAAACAAAGAAAAGATATAACAGAAGAAGAGTTGCTGGACTATAACTCTTTTTGCCAACTTTTACCCGGCGCATCCTCTACACAAACTATCACACTCATTGGGTATAAAAGAGGCCGTGTGCCTTTAGCCGTTTTAACCCTTTTAATATGGATTTTTCCTGCTTGTTTGTTAATGGGTGCCCTCTCTTTTTTGCTGGAGTATATGACCAACAAATCGTTAAATCAGCAGGTTTTTAAGTTTATACAACCCATGGCCATAGGTTTTATAGTTTATGCAGCAACCCGCGCATACAAAGTGGCAATACACAATACCATTACCCGTATCATATTAGTAATATCAATGGTATTGGTGTTTTTTCTATTTAAGTTACCATTGATTTTTCCACTCCTCATTTTTGCCGGGGGCTTTGTTACTAACCTCAGCGATAAAAGAATTCCGGAAAAAGAAACAGCCGTAAAAAAAATTAAATGGACAAATATCTGGCTGTTTGCACTATTGTTTATTATAGCAGGGGTAATAAGCGAAATTTCTAGAAAGCAAGATTGGCCTAACAGAAGACCCATAAACCTGTTTGAAAACACCTACAGGATGGGCAGTTTTGTCTTTGGCGGCGGGCAGGTTTTAATACCAATGATGTTTGAACAATTTGTAGAACGACCCACCGCCGCTGCGGTAATAAGAAAGAATAAAGACAGAAAAGAAAATGTAATCACCATCGAAAAAGATGATTTTTATACTGGTGCCGGTATTGTAAGGGCCATACCCGGACCGGTCTTTTCCATAGGGTCGTTTACCGGTGGAATGGCCCTGAAAGACAAAGGGGCGGCCTGGCAACTTGCCGGCTGTATTATTGGCTCCATTGCTATTTTTTTACCCAGCGCATTATTGGTTTTGTTTTTTTACCCTATTTGGCATAACCTAAAAAAATATGTAGTTGTGTTCCGGGCTATGGAGGGCATTAATGCTGTTGTAGTTGGTATTATTGCCGCATCTGCGCTGTATATGATGAAAGACATATTCACCCTTTCTTTAAACCCGGATAATCTTTTAAACGGACTTGCAATTGGCATAACCTGGGCTGTTTTATCATATACCCGTTTGCCAGCCCCTGTTTGGGTAGTCATTTGCCTTGGGGCCGGAGCTTTATTTTGAACCCGGCAAAACACAAAATGGCAACATCGTTGCGTCGCACACTTCAGCAGCAGAATACAAATAAACAAAACAGCAACCCCTTCTATGTAGCAACGTAAAATACAAGCAATTAAACAATGGGTTAAAAAACTCCAATAATTGGTTTATAAGGCCTTAGCTATAAAATTTATACCCGAATTTTGCGTTATATCAGTTGGCTGAAAACCTAATTATCACAAAAGAAATCATGAAAAAAGCAATTGTATTTATTGCTGCTGCCTTTCTGTTGGGTTGTTATTTCTTTCCGTACCGGTCAGATATAATTACTCAGAAGAAAGCAGCTATTGATTTACAAAACGATTTTGTTGTTTTTCGCTCTGTCTTAGAAAAGGGCCACCCGGGCTTGTATAAATACACCACAAAAAAAGAACTGGACTTTTGTTTTGATAGCATTTATGCCACGCTTAATACACCACAAGACATCAGAACATTTAATGAAAAACTGGCTTTTATAATTAATAAAATTGGTTGCTCTCACACCAATGTGTATTTACCTGAGGTGTATTATGACACTATACAAACCCGTAAAAATTTTTTCCCCCTATCACTGATTTATGTTGATGGTGGTTTGTATGTAAATACAGACCAATATGAAATACCGGTAGGGGCACATATTTTAAGTATTAATAACCATCCGTCAGAAGAAATTTTAGGCAGAACAGCTCTCTATTATGTTCCCGATGGCAGAAATAAGAACTATAGCAGAAGCCAGGCTGCAGTAGATTTTGCTTATGCTTTTTTTATGGCGTATGGACCGGCCGCATACTTTGAAATTGAGTTTGCAGCCGCTGGAAACAACACCATACAAAAAGTAAAAATTGAGCCAACCACATTGTTACAATACCTGAAGGACTATAACATTAATACCTATTATTATTACCCAGACGAAGTAGGCTACGATTTTGAAATTATTGATTCATTGCAAACGGCTGTTTTAACGCTTAGGTCTTTTTCATACAGCTCTGCGGCCACCTTTGCTGCCTATAAAAATTTTATTAAAAACTCATTTACGCTTTTAAAAAACGAGCCAGATATTACCAACCTTGTAATAGATTGCCGTAACAATACTGGCGGAGAGTATGAAAATATTTTTCTGCTAAACCGGTTTTTAAGTAAAGTCTCCTTTAAAGAAAACGAAAGCGCCTCCGTTTTTTTTGATAAAGTACCCTACTCCGGATTTCTAGACAAAGAATATGCAGAAACAGAAAAGCCAGCGCTGGACTCAATGATCTTAAAAGAATTTTGCAGAGCAAACAACCAGCAAAATATTTTGTCTGAAGCAGATAATACATTACACCGACCACACCCCATGGCGTTTAACGGAAACTTGTTTGTAATAACCAATAATAATGTTTTATCGGCAGCATCTAATTTTGTAGCAATAATTAAAGACAGTCGCAGGGGTTTAATTGTAGGCGAGGAGACGGGTGGCGGATACAGCGGCCACAATGGCTTTACGAGAGTGCTTTATAAATTACCCGCTACGGGGTTTTGTATAGAATATTCTGTGGTACAGGTAAAACACGCTTTACAAAACCCCTATTTAAATAAATTTGGGGTACAGCCAGATTTTTATATTGGTACTACGGTGCAGGATGTAATAGACAGCCAGGATCCGCAGCTATCTTTTATAATAAATAAGTTAATTAAACCATCGTTGCATTAACCGTAGCCGATGAACTGAGCGTAGCAACGATGTTGCCATGAAAACCCCAAGCTGGTACCATAAATTTATTTAACCGGCAGTGAATTAAATTAGATGAAACATTGATGTTAGTCTTACATTTGTTGCCATTATAAAGATCTCTATAAAGCATCAGGCTCTTATGAATAAACATTACTACGTAGCCATTATGGCGGGTGGCATTGGAAGCCGCTTCTGGCCAATGAGCCGCACCAATTATCCTAAACAGTTTTTAGACATACTGGATACCGGAAAGACGCTGATACAATCTACCTACGACCGATTTAAAGGATTTATACCGGAAGAAAATATTTTTGTGGTAACCTCTGAAGAGTATGTACCAATTGTAAAGCAGCAGTTGCCGGCACTTAAAGCCGGAAATCTTTTAGGAGAACCATCCAGAAAAAATACGGCCCCCTGTATTGCATACATTTCTTTTAAGCTGATGCAACAAGACCCTCTGGCTTCTTTAATAATTGCACCATCAGACCACCTTATTTTAGATACTGAAGAATTTAAGCGTGTGTGTAACGAAGCGTTGAATTTTGTAAATCACCTGAACGCTTTTATAACATTGGGCATTAAACCCACTTATCCAAATACGGGCTACGGATATATTCAGTTTGAAACATTGCCGGTTAGTAAAGATGTTTATAAGGTTAAAACCTTTACAGAAAAGCCGAATCTTGAACTGGCTAAAACCTTTATATCCAGCGGAGAGTTTTTGTGGAATGCAGGTATTTTTGTGTGGCAGGTTAAAAATATAATAACCGCGTTTGAAAAATATTTGCCAGAAATGTATGAGGTGTTTGCTGCTGAAAAAGATAAATTTAATACCCCGGAGGAAGAGAAGGCTTTAAAAGAAATATATCCGCAGTGTACCAATATATCAATTGACTTTGGTATAATGGAAAAGGCACCCAATGTATATGTAATACCAAGCGCTTTTGGCTGGAGCGATTTAGGAACCTGGAACAGTGCGTATGAGAATTTTGAGAAAGATTATTTTCATAACGCGGTTGCCGGAGATAATGTAATGATTATTGATGCCACAAAGTGTATGGTTCATGCACCCAGTGAAAAGCTGGTTTTAGTTCAGGGAGTGGAGGATTTGATTATTGTTGATACCAAAGATGTATTGCTGATTTGTAAAAAAGATAAAGAACAACAGATTAAAGATTATGTGGCCGAGGTAAAAAGAAACAAAGGCGACAAGTATCTTTAACTAACGGTTGTTGCGGGCTATTTTTCATGTAAAGGTTGGTGTAAAAAGAAAATGTTGGCGAAAAATATGTTTTATGCAATGTTTTTTGGAAATATTAACAAACTATCTCTATATTGCATCACCGATTGCCAAAAGAAAAAGGCCCACTGTAGAAACAGCTGGCCTCTAACGATTGCTTGCCATATGAAAAATCTTAATTTCTAACTTAGTAACAGTTTTCACTGTTTTGTTTTCAGCCTCTAACGATTTGCTTTTTCCTCTTAACGATTGCTGCCTTTCTCTATTTGCTGATCACATTGTAAAAGTAATACTAAGCCACTTGCCCATCAAAACAACTTAATTAAGTTTTTATTACGTCTAAATATTGGCATTTTTAATAAAACCTTTGCCAGTACTGGATTTCAGGGTAATTTTGCAATTATGTCCAACCGTTTTTCTGACACCTTATTCCAACTAATTCACTCGCTTGAAAAGGCCGAAAAAAGGCATTTTAAACTATATATTAAAAGAAGTTCGGCTAAAGAAGAGCTTAAAATAGTACAGCTTTTTGATGTGCTGGATAAGCTGCAGGAGTATGATGAGCGCATTTTGCTTAAAAAAATGCCTGGTATTACAAAAACACAATTAGCTAATCTTAAAACACATTTGTACAAGCAGGTTTTAGCCAGCCTCAGGTTATTGAAAACACACGAGAGTGTGGACCTTCAGTTGAGTGAACACCTGGATAATGCCAGACTGTTGTATAATAAAGGCTTAAAAACACAGGCGCTGCGAATAATCGAAAAAGCAAAAGAACTCGCAAAAGAACATCAGAAGTTTAATACGCTGGTGCAGCTGATTTCTTTAGAGAAGAAAATTGAAACCCTTCACATAACAAGAAGCACTACAGATAAAACACAAATTCTGGCCAATGAGGCAATAGAAATTAGTGAGCATATAGACAGGGTAACGCGGCTATCTAACCTGGCTCTTTTATTATACCGCTGGTATGTTATTAACGGACACTCTCGCAATAAGGAAGATGAAAAAGATATACGCCAATATTTTAAAGACAACCTGCCTTCAAATGTTGAAGCTGTAAATGGCTTTTATGAAAAACTCTATTTATACCAGAGTTACTGCTGGTACTCTTTTATACGGCAGGATTTTTTAATGTATTACCGATACAGTAAAAAGTGGATTGATTTATATAATGAACAACCCGCTTTAATTGAAATAGAAACCGGTCATTACATAAAGGGCTTGCACAACCTTTTAAATGCACATTTTGACCTGCGGAATTTTAAAGCATTTGAAAAGGCGCTGCAACAGTTCAGGGCATTTTCTAAAACAGAAGCTGCCAACCGTTACGATAACTTCAGAACACATACATCTATTTATATAAACAGTGCTGCTATTAATGGTCACCTTATGCGGGGCACATTTAAAGAGGGTGTTTCCATTATACCAGAGATTGAGCAGAAACTGCAGGAATATACCTTGTTTGCAGACCGGCACCGGATACTGGTATTTAATTACAAGTTTGCCATGCTGCATTTTGGTAATGCAGATTATGAAAAAGCAATAGATTACCTTATCAGAATAATAAACGGACCGCTTGATTTGAGAATTGATCTGCAATGCTACGCACGGTTGCTACACCTGATGGCGCATTATGAAATGCATAATTATGATATTATAGAGTCCTTAATGAAATCAGCCTATCGCTTCATGGCTAAAATGAAAAACCTGACCGTGGTGGAAGAAGCAATTTTTCATTTCTTAAAACAAAGCTTTAAAATATCTCCAAAATTAATGAAGCCCGAACTAGAAAAGTTTCTTGAAAAAATTAAGCATCTTGAAAAAAACCGTTTTGAAACAAGGTCTTTTGCTTATCTGGATATAATTAGTTGGGTGGAAAGTAAAGTGTATGCCAAGCCGATGCAGGAGATAATTTATAAAAAATACCTGCAAAGTAAACACCGCTAATTGGCTGCATTCTTAAATTGTGCAACCAGTTCAATTTCCAGTTTTGCATCGGGCATATACAACCGGCTAATTTGTACCCATGTTGCAGCAGGAAAATCTCCTTTATAAAAACGTTTTCTTACATAGTTATACCTTTTCATTGCTTCTATGTCTGTGGTATATAAATTTTCTTTTACCACATTTTCAAATGTTAAACCATATGCGGCCAATGTCTTTTGTAAGCTGGTATACACACTCTTAATACCTTCTTCTGTAATATCTAAAGCCACAGTGCCTGAAATATAAAGGGTGTTGCCCGCTTTAAGAGCCTGTGTGTAGCCAGCTGCAGTATCTTGTTTTTGTGCATTGCCCCAATGCCACTTTTCTTTTTTTAAGCTACGTTCTTGTGCGGCTAAACTGTAAAAGATAAACAGACTGCTTACCATGAGTACTGCCGGTTTCATAAATTTTTTATTAAAGCTATTAAAATAGTTGCTGCTAAAAGCAACACTGTTAAACGTATTGCAACATCATCCAAAAGATACTGCACTCTTATAAAATACAAAAGCCGGTCTAACAATAGACCGGCGTATAAAAAAAGAAGTATTTATTAATTAGCGCCGTCTAACATTTCACGCAGCTTCAATACAAGTTCTGTTTTAGTAATAGGCACCCCCATTATTTTATTATAACCCTTGGCATCTACAAAATAAACATCGCGTATAATTTTTATGAGCTGACCATTATTAATTTCGGGTATCAGCACATGATCAAAATTCTTTAAAATAGCCCCCAGGTTTTTAGGAAAAGGACGTACATAACGCAGGTGTGCATGGCTTACGGCGTAGCCTTCTTCCTGCAATTCTGCAACGGCACTTTTAATGGCCCCATAAGTACTACCCCAGCCCAACACTAAAATCTTACCCTTGTCTGGGCCACTATCTAATTTTTGGTTGGGTATATAATCAGCAATTTTATCAACTTTTGCCTGCCTTGTTTTAACCATATGCTCATGGTTGGCAGGATCATAGCTTACATTACCAGTAATGTCTTGCTTTTCCAATCCGCCAATGCGATGTTCTAAACCAGGCGTTCCTGGTATTGCCCACGGACGTACCAGTTTCTCATCTCTTTGGTAGGGCTTCAGCACGGTTTCGCCTTCATCCAATCCCTTTTTAAAACTTACCGGAATTGGCGTAAGATCTGCTGCTGCAGGAAATTTCCAGGGTTCTGCACCATTGGCTATATATCCGTCGCTTAAGAAAATAACCGGCGTCATGTGTTGCACTGCAATACGCACCGCTTCATATACCGCTTCAAAACAATCGCTGGGGGTAGAGGCTGAAACTATGGGCATGGGGCACTCACCGTTTCTTCCGTAGTACGATTGTAATAAGTCGCTTTGTTCTGTTTTGGTAGGTAAACCGGTACTGGGTCCGCCCCGTTGTATATTACATATTAAAAGCGGTATTTCTAACATTACGGCTAAGCCCATAGCTTCTGCCTTTAATGCCATGCCCGGTCCAGAAGTGGTGGTAACCCCTAAACTGCCTCCATAGGCAGCACCAATTGCAGAAGTAATGGCGGCAATTTCATCTTCTGCCTGAAAGGTTTTAACACCAAAAGATTTATGGCGGCTCAGCTCATGCAAAATATCTGATGCAGGCGTAATGGGATAAGTACCTAAAAACAACGGCAACCCACTTTTCTGAGAAGCAGCTATCAAACCGTAAGCAACCGCCTGGTTGCCCATAATACTACGATAAACACCCGGCTGCATTTTTGCTTTTTCAACCGTATAGCGGGTGGTAAATGTTTCAGTGGTATCTCCGTAATTATAACCAGCCTGCAGCGCTTTAATATTGCTGTTTAAAATTTCATCTTTCTTACCAAACTTATCTTTTAAAAATTGCACCGTATTATCCATACTTCTGTTATACATCCAATACAAAAAGCCCAGTACAAACATATTTTTTGCACGGTCTTTTTCTTTTGTACCCAATGTAAACTCCTTCAAAGCCTCACGGGTTAACTTGGTAACATCAATTTTAGTTACCTCGTAGTTGTCAAGACTGTTATTTTCCAATGGGTTTTCGCCTTCCGGATAATTGGCTAAACGTAAATTTTTGGCATCAAAACCATCGGTGTTGGCAATAATTTTACCGCCTTTTTTTAAACTCACCAGGTTGGTTTTTAAAGCAGCCGCATTCATAGCCACCAAAACATCGCAGGCATCGCCCGGTGTAAAAACACGGTCGCTGCTAAAACGCAACTGAAAACCACTTACCCCCGGTATAGTACCCTGCGGGGCACGTATCTCTGCCGGAAAATCTGGAAAAGTAGCCAGGTCTATACCCAACAATGCGGTGTTATTGGTAAACTGGCTGCCGGTTAATTGCATACCATCGCCGCTATCTCCGGCAAACTTTATTACTACGTCTTGTAAAACTTGTTCTTTTCTTGCCATGGTTGCGAAGTTAAACCAATTCCAACATCAACACACCCGGTTCGGTTTCGAAAAAGATATTTTTTGTAGCCAGCCGCAACGCTCCGGTTAAGCAGCCGTTGCCACGCTCGTTTCAACCGAAAGCAGAGATCAACAAAGACAAGAAAGCCGCTTAATTTTGCCGCTTTAAAAAGTAGCAACCGTTAGCATTATCATTTTTTTAGCGAACACAAAAACAAGCATTAGCGGGTATTACTTACTTTCGGGGTTATTAATAATTGGTTATGGGAATTGAACAGGATATTAACCAGCTGAAATTTAGCAGCGAACACCAAAAAGCCACCATCAACCTCATTTATACCTATAACTGGATGACTGAGCAGATGAAATGCCTTTTTGAACAATTTGATATTACCGGCCAGCAATTTAATATACTACGTATTTTAAGAGGTGCCGGTGCCCCGCTTTCTACCCTGCAAATTCGCCAGCGCATGCTGGATAAAATGAGCGATACCAGCCGCATTGTAGATCGGCTAGTTATAAAACAACTGGTAAAAAAAACCGTTTCGAAAGAAGACCGCCGTTTGGTAGATGTAGTAATTACAGATAAGGGCATGAAGCTGTTAGAAAAAATGGACAAACACCAAAAAGAAATGGATAATATTTTTGGCAACCTGTCTTTACAAGAAACTAAAACACTTAATAAACTTTTAGACAAAATAAGAAACCGGCCATAAACACAACCCAGTATTCTTTAAAAACCGCGTTCAATGAAAAAGGCTTTTTTATGCGTAGCAACACTTTGGTGTTTTTGTTTTTATGTGGCAGCCCAACCCAAATATGAATTCAGGGCAGCATGGATTGCCACCGTTGATAATATTGACTGGCCCACCAAAGGCAATTACAACACAGAACTTCAGAAAAAAGAATATATACAGTTGCTGGATATGCACCAGCGCAATGGCCTTAATGCGGTAATTGTGCAAATACGGCCCGCTACCGATGCGTTTTATCCTTCTCCATACGAGCCCTGGAGTGAATGGCTGACCGGAAAACAAGGTACACCACCCAACCCCTATTACGACCCCCTGCAGTTTATGATTGATGAGGCGCACAAAAGAGGATTAGAGTTTCATGCATGGTGCAACCCCTACCGCGCCGTTTTTAATATTGATAAATCTTCTATTGCACCCACACATATTACCCGCCTGCACCCCGAATGGTTTTTAACCTATGGCGATAAAAAATATTTTGACCCCGGTAATAAAGAAGCGCAACAGTTTGTGGTAAAGGTTATTGAAGATGTGGTGAAGCGGTATAATATAGATGCCATACATTTTGACGACTATTTTTATCCGTACCGCATAAAAGACAAAGAGTTTCCGGATGTGGCCAGTTATGCTTTATATGGCAATGGCCTTACAAAAGATGATTGGAGAAGAAGCAATGTGGACTCTGTTATTGTAATGCTGAGCCGCGCCATAAAAAAGGAAAATAAATATTGCCGCTTTGGTATCAGTCCTTTTGGTGTTTGGCGCAATGCAGATAAAGATGCAGAAGGCAGTAATACAAAAGCCGGCCAAACCAATTACGATGATTTGTATGCAGATATTTTATTATGGTTGAAAAGCGGTTGGATAGATTATGTAGCCCCGCAATTGTATTGGGAGTTTGGCCATGCCGCCGCACCCTATGAAGTGTTGCTTGATTGGTGGAACAGCCATAGCTATGGCAAACATTGTTATATTGGCTGGGGCATTTACCGCGCCGGCAGCAATGCTGCCTGGAAAGATAAAACACAATTGCCCCGCATGATTGTTGCCAGCAGAAACGCCGCTAACATACAAGGAGGAATTTATTTTAGCAGCAAAACATTTTTTAAAAACCCCAATGGCTGGAGCGATAGTTTGCAAAATAATTATTACAAATACCCGGCACTGGTACCACCTATGCCATGGATTGACAGCACCAGACCGGCTGCACCCAATTATTTAATAAAAAGCGGCAGTAATAGCAACACCGTAACATTACAACTAACCGCAGCAAAAAATAATAACACAAAGGCGTTTGTAATTTACCGTGCAGCAGATGCTGTGTTATTACAGCAAAAAAGCGCAGCCATTATTTATAAACTGCAACCTTCTTATACCGGCACAGTCAATATAGAACTACCCAATACAACGGAAGTATATGGCATAACGGTTGTTGATATTAATAACAACGAAAGCGATATTACCATACTTAAAAAATAATGCACTGCTGCTGAAGTGTGCGACGCAACGATGCTGAATAGCAGCACTACTGCCGGCAACATAAAAAAGCCCCGCAATAAATGCAGGGCTGTATATGAAATAAGCAGTAAAAACTATCCGTTCATGCTGGCCAAAAACTCTTCGTTGCTTTTGGTGCCACGCATACGTTTTAATAATTCATTCATAGCTTCTTCTGTGTTCATATCTGTTAAATAAACACGCAGCAGGTTCATGCGTTGCAATACATCTCTTTCCAGCAACAAATCATCGCGGCGGGTAGAAGAAGAAGTAAGGTCTATGGCAGGGAAAATGCGGCGGTTTGCCAGGCGGCGATCCAGTTGCAGTTCCATATTACCGGTTCCTTTAAATTCTTCAAAAATTACTTCATCCATTTTACTGCCGGTATCTACCAATGCGGTTGCAATAATGGTTAAAGAACCACCAAATTCTATTTTGCGGGCTGCACCAAAAAATTGCTTGGGTTTTTGCATGGCGTTTGCTTCAACACCACCACTTAATACTTTACCGCTGGCTGGGGCTACCGTATTGTGTGCACGGGCAAGGCGGGTGATGGAATCTAAGAGTATCACCACATCGTGTCCGCACTCTACCAGACGTTTTGCTTTTTGCAAAGCAATGGTAGAAACTTTTACGTGTTTTTCAGCCGGCTCATCAAAGGTAGAAGCAATTACTTCTGCTTTTACACTGCGCTCCATATCGGTTACCTCTTCGGGGCGCTCGTCTACCAGCACCACCATTAAATAACACTCGGGGTGGTTTTGTGCAATAGAGTTAGCCACGGCTTTCAGCAACATGGTTTTACCCGTTTTAGGCTGTGCCACAATTAAACCACGCTGGCCCTTACCTATTGGGGTAAACAAATCAATAATACGGGTTGAGTAATTATCGGGCCGATCGAAAAGGGTTAATTTTTCAAACGGAAACAAAGGCGTTAAATAATCAAACGGCACACGGTCTCTTACCTCTTCGGGTCCTTTGCCATTAATGGTTTCTACTTTTAACAGAGCAAAATACTTTTCGCCTTCTTTTGGCGGACGAACCGAACCATACACCGTATCGCCGGTTTTTAAACCAAATAATTTTATTTGAGAAGGAGAAACATATACATCATCCGGAGAGCTTAAATAGTTATAATCGCTGCTGCGTAAAAAGCCATAACCATCAGGCATCATTTCTAAAACGCCTTCGCCCTGTATGATACCATCAAATTCTATATTAAATACATCCTGACGGCGCTGCTGGTATTGGGGTCTAAACTGTGGTTCTGCAACCGGGGCTACTTCTGGTGCAGGTTCTGCGGTAGCTTGCACCTGCTCACTAATTGCTTCGTCGGCAGTCATATCCTGCTCTTCTTCAAACAGCGGCGGTTGCTCGTCGTCTGTTTTTTTACGGCCACGTGGGGCAGGCTTGGGCTTTTCTTCTTTGCGGGCAGGTAAACGTTTGGGTTCTGCTTTTGCAGGTTTATCATCACCACTTTCTACCTCAGCCTCTTCGGTGCTGTTGGCGGTGGTGGTTTTTATAATTCGTTTGCGTTTGCCTTTATCGTCGGCAGCAGGTTTGGCGGCACTGGCCATAACAGCCTGCTTATCCAGAATTTTATAAACCAATTCTTGTTTATCCAACTTCTTGGCGTTGGCTATTTTAAGCTGCTCGGCTATATCGAGCAACTCAGGAACGAGCATATCGTTCAGTTGCAAAATGTCGTACATAAAAATATTGGTGTGTTAAGCATCAACTCTAAAAACCAATCTGTTTGGGTTGAAAATTTGTTTGAAATGAAATCTATGTTGAACGGAAAAACTGATTAGCTGTAGGATAGATAGGTGAACTTACCAGCCTTATTCCACTGCAATGTTACCACAAAAACGCTAAAGGCAAAAAAATATTTTGGCTTGCTAAGTGCTTATCGTAAAGGGGTATGGGCCCGGCAAAGCCGCTCTCACCGGGCTTTTGTTGCGTCGCACACTGCGGCGGCAGTGCACAACCCGGCATTATTTTAAACAATAACGCCGGCAATTTTTATGGGGCAATCTGCTAATGCTGTCTGCCGGTAGGCACCAGTTAATTATCTTTGCCGCCTAAATAAAGCAACGGATTTTTTATGTTTAACAAGAGAGTAAAGATTAAAGAGCTGCTAAGCTGGCAACCCGCAAATCAGCAAGTAATAGTAATGGGTTGGGTACGCACGTTTAGAAACAATCAGTTTATTGCTTTAAACGATGGATCTACCAATACTAACCTGCAGGTGGTGGCAGAGCTGGGTTTGTTTGATGAAGAATTATTAAAAAGAATAACCACCAGCGCTTCTTTAAAAGTAACCGGTGTGGTTATACCTTCTTTGGGTAAGGGGCAAACCTTAGAAGTAAAAGCTACCGCTATAGAAATACTGGGCGATAGTGATGCAGAAAAATATCCACTGCAGCCAAAAAAACACAGCCTTGAATTTTTAAGAGAAAAAGCACACCTGCGTTTTCGCACCAATACATTTGCCGCTGTCTTCAGAATACGGCATTCATTGGCTTATGCCATACATAAATTTTTTAACGACAAAGGATTTGTGTACATGCATACGCCTATAATAACCGCCAGCGACGCAGAAGGTGCCGGAGAAATGTTCAGGGTAACCACATTGCCTTTTGATAATCCGCCCCGCAATGAAGATGGCAGTATTAACTATAAAGAAGATTTTTTTGGCCGCAGCACCAACCTTACCGTAAGCGGACAATTAGAGGGAGAGCTGGCAGCAACAGCCTTTGGTGAAATATATACGTTTGGCCCCACATTTCGTGCAGAAAACTCTAATACCACCCGCCACCTGGCAGAGTTTTGGATGATAGAACCAGAAATGGCTTTTTACGATCTGGAAGATAACATGCAGCTGGCAGAAGAGTTTATCCGTTACATTATTAAACATGCTATGGATAACAACCGTGAAGACCTGGAGTTTTTAGCACAGCGATTAACAGAAGAAGAAAAAAGTCTGCCGCAGGATAAACGCAGCGAAATGGGCCTGATTGAAAAACTGGAATTTGTTATTAATAACCAATTTGAAAAAATTACCTATACACAGGCCATTGATATTTTATTACAAAGCCCCGCATACAAAAAGAAAAAGTTTCAGTATGATGTTAAATGGGGTATAGATATGCAAAGCGAGCATGAGCGATACCTGGTGGAGAAACATTTTAAGAAGCCGGTAATTGTTACCAATTACCCTGCAGCAATAAAAGCATTTTATATGCGGCAGGATGATGGATGCGAAGCCGGAAAAGAAACCGTGGCAGCAATGGATATACTGGCACCCGGCATTGGAGAAATAGTAGGCGGCTCTCAAAGAGAAGAAAGACTGGCAAAATTGGAGCAGCGGATGAAAGACATGCACGTGCCGGCAGAAGAATTATGGTGGTATTTAGATACCCGCCGTTTTGGTACGGTACCGCATGCTGGTTTTGGTTTGGGTTTTGAACGCCTGGTGTTATTTGTAACCGGCATGACCAATATCCGCGATGTGATTGCATTTCCGCGGGCACCTAAAACCGCAGAATTTTAATTATACAACTAAAAATAAAAAGCCCCGGCAACGGCCGGGGCTTTTTATTTACCAACCTTATTCATGTATGGCCATCACCGGCACATGAGAGTGAAAAGCTAATTCTTTACTGTGGCTTTTATGAAACAACCCTTCTAAAAACTGGTGCTTTTTAGGTATTACAATTACAAAGTCAATATTATTGGTTTCTGCAAATTCATTAATGCCTTCTTCTACATTTTCTTTTTCAATAAAATGATACTCTGCTTTTATTTCTGCCAGCATATTGTGTAATAAAAAAGATTCTTCTGGGGTTTTGGCTTCAAAATGCTGGTTGTGGTAGTCCACATTCAGCACATGTAGCTCCGCATTAAATTCTTTTACAATAGATTTTATTTCTTTTTCCGGGGTGGCGGCTACTACGTTTTTAAAGTCGCAGGCCAAACCAATTTTGTGTACGGGTTTATAACGGGCCCCGGGTGGTATTACCATTACCGGCACATCCAGGTGTTTCATGGCACTTAATGTAACACTGCCAAATAGCATACGCTCTAAAGCACCAGAACCTTTTGTACCCAATATCACTGCAAAAGGTTGTACAGTGGCACAAACATTTTGCAATTCATCCACCACATCACCCAGTCTGGCTTCTGTATATACTTTTACCTTACACGCGGTCAATTTCTCAATATCATTTTTTAGGGTCTTCAATTTTTCTTCGCTGCTTTTTTGTAACTCTTCCACATTTACAAGGGGCATTGGCACTTCACCAATGGCCACGGGTATTTGGTAAATATGCAGCAACAGTAATGAGGCATTAATATGTTGTGCCATGTCTATTGCAAAACGCATGGCGTTTTCTGCAATTACAGAAAAATCGGTGGGAACAATGATGGTTTTCATTTTTTTACTTTTAAGTGTTTTTGAATAAGGTCACTTATAATTACAAGTGTTTTGGTGTAATAAAGTTACACCTCACCACAGCGGTTTAGAATGACATTCATCAAGTGCAATATTGATTTTAACAGGCTGCTTATATAACCTTATACAAGATTCCTGCCACGGAATTCAACCGCAGGTTGTAAGGCTGGTTAATAAACAGGCAAATATTAACAGTATGGAAAATTTCTTACCCCGCGTCTCAATAAAAAAAAATATGGCAGAAATAAATAATGGCATAAAACTAAATGCCGGCAGTCGCCGCACAAAAAAGTTATCAACCCGTGTAGACCTTACACCCATGGTGGATCTTGGCTTTCTTCTTATTACATTTTTTGTATTTACCACCAGCATGAAAGAACCAACGGGCTTGCCCCTGCTCATGCCCGATGACACACCTGCAATAACAGATCAAAATATTGGAGAAAGCACGGCACTTACAGTGATACCGTTATCAAACGGACAAGTTTTTTATTATCATGGCAGTGCGGAAAAAGCCAGAATGAATAAGGCTTATGGCAGCACCAGTTTTTCTTTTGAACACGGAATTGGAAATATTATAAGAACCAAACAGAAAAGCTTAGACAAGAACCCCATCTTTACCCGCGCAGACCTTGTATTGCTTATAAAACCCACTAACCAATCTTCTCTCAATACTTTTATAAACGCTATGGATGAAGTATTGCTGAACGATCTTAAACATTATGCCATAACAGCATTAGCTGAGAACGATAAACTGTTGCTGAAAGAAGCAGGTATCAAAGAAGAATAACCGGCGCCGGAAAGTTGTATCTTGTTGCGGCATCATTTATAATGAAACCTGCAACACAAAATATTATCAGGGCTGTTGTCATCAACGGAATTTTATTTGCACTGCTTTTTTCTTTTTATTTCCCGGTATATAGGTCCGGAGACGATGTTTTTTTATTGTACCTGATGGGAGGGGGCTTTGCACAAGAGCCAACAGCATTATTGCACTACAACCATATTATGCACCCCATTTTGGGCAACCTGCTGGCAGCACTTTTTAAAGCAGCACCTGCTGTTAATTGGTATACGGTGTTTTTGGTACTGGTTCATTATGTTAGCACCACCACTGTTTTTTTTATTTTGCTGCAAAAGCAAACCAGGGCAGTGGCTGGTTTATTATATCTTGTTTTTTTTATAATAATTGAGTCCTGGTTTTTATTACAACTTACATTTAGTGTTACCGCAGCTATTGCAGCAATGGCTGCAATAGCTGTTTTATGGTATAATACAAATAACAGTAAAGGTGGGAGCTACTATGTTTTTCCGGCCATATTATTATTAACAGGGGCCTTGTTGCGCATACATATTCTAATACCCGTTGTTCTGGTGGCACTGCCATTGCTTATAAGCAATACCTTTTTTATAAACAGGTTGAAGTTGGTGGTAACGCTTTTGCTGTTGGTATTAATAACTGCCGGTTTAAATTACCAGCACCAGCAATACTATAAAAAAAATATTGCTGGCTGGCAGCAGGAAGAAAATTACCGGCAGGCTATTTTTAATTATTACAATAAGCCACTGATTTCAAAAGCGACATCCGGTCTTTCTGTAAAGGAATCTTTTATTGCCTATGGGGTTTATATTGATAAGGGTTTTTTATCAGAAGCAGCAATAGATACCTTAACAAGTAATAACAGATTGCCTGCTGATAAAATTATACAATCAGGCATGCAGCGCCTGTACTGGCCGGCAATGGAAAGCCGTATTTTTATATTGGCGTTATCGCTGGCAACACTATTGTTATTATTTACAGAAAGAAAACAGCACCGGTGGCTGGGCTTAACAGTACCCGCAGCAGCTTTGTTCCTGCTCTTATACCTGCACTTTAATCTAAAACTTCCCTTTTATCTGGTGCCGGTAATTATTGGGGCTGCCACCTCCATCATTTTTGTAAGCCTGCCCAGGCTGCAATTGAGCGGGGGAAAATTATTAATTACTGCAGCTATAATCCTTGTGTGTTTATCATGGGGTTTGGTGCGTCTGCAAAAAATAAGCAGCCAAAACAAAAAGGAAAATGGGCTTTTTAAAAAAGCACAGCCGCAAATTGCAGCGAAGCCTCAACATCTTTTTATTGTTACAGAAGACAGTTTTCCGATGGATTGCTTTGGTATTTGGGATAGCCCCGCAACATACCCCCTGCCCAATCTTTTGTATAAAGACCATTTCTTTAACAATCATTACCAGCCAACACTTAAAAAATTTAATATAAAAAACCCGGCAGCATTATGGCACCAACCCAATGTATTGTGGTGGGGTAAAAGAACCGATCTGCTAAAGGAATACTATCGGCAGCGCTATCAATCTGAAATCCAATTTTCTGTTCCTTTGTCCGGCTTTGGCAATGCCACAGTAAGAAAAATAGAAAATTAGCAATAGTCACCAGAGTCTTAAACAATAAAGCCTCATGTCTTTTTTTTCCAGCAACTTTATCTGTATGTTTTTTCAGTTTAATTTTTACAGCAGTATTTTATTATTGCCCTTTATACAGGGGCTTTTATTTGCCTTATTACTTTTCGTAAGAGCTCATAAGCAAGAACAAAAGAGCGATACCCTGCTGGCATGGCTGTTATTACTAAATGCCATTAAAATTGCTTACTGGATGCTGGGCTTTGCCGGTTGGTACGATATACACAACGCCTATACCACCTTCATGTTCTATTTTCCGTTTGAAAATATATTGTGGATGGGTCCCTTGCTCTACTTTTATTTTTTAAGTATTACCAATGCGCAATTCAGTTTCACAAAGGCACACCGCCGTCATTTTATAATACCTGTATTAGGTTTGCTGCTGGTAATTTTTAAAACGGTTGCAGATTTTTCACTGCACCACCCTTTTCCAGATACAGAACAATCCCAGTATGGTACCAAGGGCCCCCTTGCAGATATTGACCGCAGCTGGATGTTCTACACATTCACCAATGCCGTTTTTTTATATTATCTCTTCATAACACTCAAAGCATTTAAAAAATACCAGCAATACATACAACAGAATTTTTCAGATACAGCACCCATCAGCTTTAGCTGGTTGCGCAATTGTATTTATTGTATCGGGGTCAGTGTTATTATCTTTTTAATCTTTAATATAATTGCCGTTTTCAATAATGGCACTACTTATGTCTTTGACTGGTATGCGTATCTCTGCCTTGGCATTGCTGTATACTATTTAAGTATTGGCGGCTATTTTACCAACCAGCGGCAACTAAACCAATTACATTTCAGTGCCGCTGCAGAAAAACAAAAACCTGTTGCAGCCACTGAAGCCATACAAGAAAAGCCAGCTGCGGTAAACGATACAGCCCTGCAAAACCTGCTGCAATACATGCAGCACCTTAAACCGCATCGGGACGAAGCCCTGAACTTAAATCAGCTGGCGCTTCAAATAAAAATGCCGGCCCAAGAGCTGTCAAAGCTTATCAATAATGGCACCAACCAAAACTTTAACGACTTTATTAATGAGTACCGCATAAAAGAAGTTCTGGAAAAATTAAAAGCCGGAGAACACCACACACAAACTTTTTTAGGCATTGCTTACGATTCTGGCTTTAACAGTAAAGCCACATTCAACCGGGCTTTTAAAAAACATACCGGTCAAACACCTAAAGACTGGGTGGCGCAACAAAATTTGTAAACAAACAGCCCTCTTTTAGTGTTTTGCTTTTAAACATAAAAATGAAAAAGATACTGCTTTGCTGCTTTTTTACAGCATGCCTTGTAATAGCAAAGAGCCAACAACATAAACCCGTTATAGATAGTGCTGCCGGTACCTGGGTAATCGACCTGCGCCCAACACCCGCCAGCCCCCCTTACCTGAAAGATTTTAAAATCACAAAAATTACCGGCAATAAGTTTGATGGCGAGTTTTACGGTTACCCTTTTACCGGCGGCTATATTAATGCCGATTGGGATAAAATTTATTTTGCCTTTACCACAACAGATCAGAGCGGCACCTATTTTCATTCGGGGGCAATAGAAGCAGGTAAGGTAAACGGAATGTCTTTAAATGAAAGCCGACAACTTTTTATACCGTGGAGAGGACAAAAGAAATAAATTTGATGTGCAAACCCACTACACATGAAACAGATTCTTATCCTTTTTACTGCCTCCTGCTTTATGGCATGCAATGGAGTGGTTAGTGTTAAAACAAACACTACCCCGGCACCAGACAGTACCGTTGTTAAACAAGCTCAGCTATTGTTTCAAAAGTTTAACCAGCACGATTGGGCGGGTATGGCCGCATTATATGCAGATACCGCATTGTTTAAAGACCCCTCACTGGGCACAGGTATTGTGCCACAAAGCCGGCAGCAAACCACCACAAAATATACTGAGCTGCAAAAAACCTTTGCTGATATTAAAGACAGCGTGGTAGCTATCTATCCCTCCGGTAACAACACAGTGGTGGTAGAGTTTATTTCAAAAGGCATGGCGCCCGATGGCAGCCGGTTTGAACTACCCATTATAACCGTACTTACCATAGAAAACGGGCTCATTACAAAAGACTTTACCTATTACGATAATTCTGGTAACAAATAATTAAACAACATCGGCATAACCATAACAGTTGTTTTGTTGATTAATTTAGTGCTTACCCAATTAAAAAACCTTCATGCCTGTTATAATCTGCAAAAACTGTAACCATCATTTTAAGGGAAATTATTGCCCGGACTGCGGACAATCTGCCAAAATAGAACCCATAACCGCTAAATATTTTTTGTACGACATACCGCATTCAATACTGCATATTGATAAAGGTTTTTTTTATACGCTGGGCAAATTGTTTACCAACCCCGGCGGCACTCTAATAAAATATCTGGATGGGCAGCGGGTAAAACATTTTCGCCCCTTTGGCTTTGTGGTAATATTAAGCACTATTTGCACCCTGTTAATAAAAGCCTGCGATGAAGCCATTAACCTGCGCTATATGCAGCAAAACCCCGGAGAAAAAATATTATTTGCCAATAGTTTTTTTGGTAAGTATCCCAGTGTGCTCATTTTTATAATGATACCTCTTTTAAGCCTGGTAACCTGGAGCTTTTTCAGAAAGAACCGCTACAACTATTGGGAGCATTTTTTAATAAACACCTACCTGGCTGCATACTTAAATATTTTCTTTCTGCTTATAAATGTTTTCAGGGTAATAAAGTATTACACCACCGGAGGCCTCTCGGTTAACTATACCATCTTCATGTTTATTTTTATGGCCTACTATGGCCACACGTTTGGTCGTATGATGTGGCAAAAAGGTACCCTGCTAAAAAACATTATACTCATTTTATTAATGAACTTTTTTTTAGCCACCCTGTACATGACCGCTTTTTCATTAACCGGCCTTATGAGTGCCTGGTGGGGTAAATAATTTTTTTGTAGCCAGCAGTTGTAACTCCGGTTAAGCATCCTTGCCACGCTCGGTTCATCGGCAACGCACTTTGCAGCAATGCCCGTATCCTATTTAAGCAAACAACCAGCCTACCCCCTCCAACGGAGGGGCATCAGGTAGTAACACCAAAAGTAAAATTGTTAGGGGCGGGTTTATGTGTTTTTATTTAACGCAAAGGCGCCAAGAAGAAAGCACCGCAAAGCACGCAAAGAGTAGCATAAGCGTTTTACCGCAGCATACACAACGGCTTACACAGCCTAAAAGCCAAAATCGCAACCAACCCATCCCTTCTTTTGGAAGGTCAGCAAATACCTTAAAAAGAATAAGCATGGGTGGGTTAAAAGGGCTTGTTTAAACCAAATGTGTAAATTTTTATACAGGATTGTAATGGATAAACAAACTAAATTAAAGAGAAGCAACCAATCTAAAAAAGGAGCCCGTTTATCCTTGATAAGCAACGTTATATATAAAATGGGTTTAAATTGGCAATATTTACAACTTTTTAAAGTTTATATTTCGATATTTTATTTTTAATTTGTATTCAAATACAATTTTATTATGTCAAGTGTCTTGTACAATTTTGATCCAAAGGAGAAAATTGCTAACGATTTACTTAATAATAAGGCTAGTGGAAGAAAACTAATTAAAGCTTTACTTATTGGTCGAAAGCCGGAAGATGAAACAGAGGAAATAAAATTTGATTATACAGACGCCCAAGGCAAATCGGCAAAAGCTATAATAAAAGAAATCGGAATTAAAAGAGAACAATAATTCTCTTTAAAATGAATTTAGCCTTATCCACTGTCTTAATTTTTATAATTGTTTCGCCGGGTTTAATAGCTCGGCTTTCTTATTTTACTTTCCCATTTTCAAATCAAGCAAGATCAAGTGACTTTACCAAAGAAGTTTTTTGGGCTATAATTCCAGGATTCTTTATTCATTTCATATATATTGGAATAATAGAAACTACGACAAAATTTTTTTTAAAATTCTCCGATATATCTTTTCTTCTTCTAGGGAAAGAGGATAATTACAGGCTTAATAAAATTTCGCTAAACATACACGAGAACCTTGGATATATATCATCTTATTTTGTAGGCTTATTTCTATTTTCTTTTTTAATTGGTTTTTTATCTAAAAAAATTGTTTTAAGATACAGACTTGATAAATGGTCTTTTTTTAGATTTACAAATAAATGGTACTATTTATTATCTGGGCGTATATTAGATGTTGAGCCACTTGAAGGAGATTCTTCAAATATTGGAATAGTTGGAATAGATGTCTTGTGTAATGTTGGCGGTAATCAAATAATTTATATTGGTTTTTTAAACAATTACTATTTGTCTGGGAACGGAGACCTTGATGCAATAACTTTAAAATACCCAGTGAGAAGACCCTTGATTGTTAATTCAATGCAGCAACAATCAGAGACACAGCAAGTAGATAATGAATCAATATATTATACAATTCCAAGTGATATACTTTATATTCCTAATAAAGATATAGTTAACATAAATATTAGATATTTCTCAGTTGAGAATGCTTAGTATTTTGAAGTAGATTAATGTTTATAAAAGTTTGTCGTGTTTTATTAAATTATGCCTAGCACAAAGAAGTTGAATATTCTCTGCTTTTAACGATGTTCCTCCTTTTGAAAAAGGAAGAATATGATCAAAATGTAGATTATTCTTGCTTCCACATTGAATGCATTGACCTTTATCTCTTTTCCAAACCTCTAATTTTACTTTTGTTGGGATTATTCTATTGTGATCAAGATCTGTATTATTAGCTATAAAACGTTCTTCATTTGAAATTCCAGTATCTGTCAAACGTAGCTTGAACTTAAAAACATTTCTTTTATTATCTTCCTCTACCCAAGCATCTATTAATTCAAACAAACCATTATAAACCCATATCCCATCTTTTATCTTTTCATAAACCTTCACAAGTTCTGCTCTTGCTTTATTTTTTTTGAAATTTATTGCTGCTTTAAAAAACTTACCATTTTCAGTTAATGTTCCTTTTGGGGTAATATCTGTTTGATTAACCGATTTGGGGTCTTTTGCGATGTTTTTTGGTACGTCATGACCTTCATATATTAAAACTTGCCCGTCTGATTCAACTTTATCTGAATATGGTGCTCCTTTTCTAAGTGACATTAAGATTATGGTAGTTCTTCCTTTTACTTGAAAGTTCATACCCTTTTGTAAGCTAAACCCCTCTTGAACACACATCTCACTATGTGAAATAATATCTCCAGGTTGTATTGTCATTTAATTTTGAAATATTTTGAATTAAAAAATTCAGCAACTGAAATATCAAGAGCTTTGATTAAGCGTTCTAAAATTTCAACAGAAACATTTCTCCGACCATTTTCTACATCGGTAACATAAGTGCGATCTACTTCTGCTTTATAAGCTAAGGCTTCTTGTGAGAGTTCTAATTGTTTGCGTAGTTCTCTAATGCGTAAGCCAACTTTTTGCTTTAAGTCCATGCATGTAATTTCCTTAAATGTGGCTTTTAAGTCAACGGACTTTAAGGGTCATTTGTATATCTTTGTAAAAAAATGAAACGAATTACAAGCATACAAATGCTAAAAGAAGAAGCCGCCAGTAAAAACAACGGAGGCTACACAGACTTCTTTATTTCATTAAACAGTGGGGCAAGAAGTAGTAAAGGAATAATTTATTATCCTGATACAAATAGGTTTGATGTTTATAACGACATTGACGGGTCTTTTGAAGACGACTTAACTGAGGAGCAGTTAATAAAACAAACTCATATTGGAGATGCAATAGATTTGGGTGCTTTTTTTAAATATGAGTAGCTTTATATTCCCCCTGCACAAGTGTGCGACGCAACAATGCTGCTATGAAAAACCGCTGCTGGTAACCCACCTTATTTTTCTGTTATACCAAATGCTTTTTTAATGAGCGATACGATGGTGGTGGCTAAGATGGCGCCGCTAAATGCGAGGAAGATGTCTTTTTGTGCATCCCAGATATCGCCCTGTGTGCCGAGGTAGGCGTCGCCCTGTGCTTTAAAAAATACATCGGCCACGGCCCATTCTATTAACTCGTAAAAGGCCGAGATGGAAAGGGTGATTTCTATAGGCAATATCCAGGCTACCATTTTGGGGTATTGCAGCCATTTTAAAAATACTTCACGCATGGGATAGGCCAGCAAAAAACCAAAACTGAAATGTACTATACGGTCGTAATGGTTGCGGCTGGTATGAAACACTTGCTGCAACCAATAGCCCAGCGGGTTTTCGGCATAGGTGTATTTAGAGCCGTAGACATGCAGACAGAGGTACACACAAATAAGCAGGTAAGAAAGATCGCTGAACTGAAACTTTTTAAAACTCAGTACCAGAAAACCCACAAACAAAAAGGTGAGTACGTTTTCCAGTATCCAGTTGCTGAGGTTGGTGGTGCCGGCAAGGGTGCTGATCCATACCCCGGTAAAAATGAGTATGAAGGCTATTAGCCAGTAATTATTTTTTAAAGGTGTGCGGCCGGGGCTGATGGCAACGGTAAAAGGCATAGTGTTGGTTTAATAAGTGTACAAGATAATTAAAACGGCTGAGCTACTGCGGCGGCCTGTTGAAAAAACAGGAATAACGGCATTGATAAATTGGTTAATATTAATGCACCTTAAACTTTGCACCTATGCCACTAACCGCCGAACAGAAATACCAACTGGTTCAACGCTTTTTGTTTGACCCCGCTTTTTACCAGTCCACACTGGCCAATGCAGAACAGGCCTTGCAGCAGCAAAGCGTTACCGATGCCGCCACCCAACAGGAATTGATTGCTGTGTTTAACCAATTGCAAATGGGCCACCAGTTTGCTGCCCTGCAAAACGAGGAAACCAAAAAGATGAATGCGCTGTTGCAGGATAGTACGCTGGATACTATGCAGACGGCCAATTCTTTTAAGGCTTCTATACGCAATACGCTGCAACAAATTAATACGGGTTACAAAGTGGTGATGGGCATGTATATGCTGGCGTTTATAACCGGTGTGGGTTTGGTTATTGCGGCTATTGTAATGGCGGTTACCAAACAACAGCAGTTGCTGTCAATAGTATTTGGCAGCCTGGGCACTTTAGAAATTCTGGTTTTCTTTTTTACCAAACCACCGCTGCAATTGCAAAGCAGCCGCATCCGCCACGCTCAGTTAGAAATGGCTTTCTATAGTTGGTTTGTGGATGTATATAATATTAACAGCTATTTTGTTTCTTTAAATGGTAAAATGGATGACCCTGCCGTGTATGATCGTTTTAAAGAAATGGTGGATAAACAACTGACGCATACCAAAGAAACCTTACAGGCTTTGAAAGATTTTACAGCCAGCACAACGGCAGATGTTTGAGGGGTTAAAAGTTGCAGGTTATAGGTTGCAGGTGTGTACTTCCTTGTGTGGCCTTTGTGGTTCTTTGTGCTATAGCTTTCACTGAGAAGCTTCTATTAATAATCTATGTTTCTATCTGTCTATGTGGTAAAAATTTCCTTTCTCAGACGCCTTCTGTTATCTTAAAGCCTGTTGGGGTCAATGCTATTTTTCTTTCTTTATACAACTTGCCCAATGCCATTTTAAATGCTTTCTTGCTCATGCCAAAAAAATCATAGATAGCTTCCGGCGCACTCTTGTCGTGATAAGGAAGGTACCCGTCGTTTTCCTGCAGCAGGCGTATAATTTTTTCTGTTTCTCCTTCCACCCGCTGGTACCCCGCCTTGCCAATACTTACATCAATCTTATTATCGGGGCGTATGGTTTTTATAAATCCTTCCAGCTTTTGCCCTATTTGTACTTTCTGAAAAACCTCGTTACTGTGTAAAAGTCCGTTGTGCAGGTTATTAATAATTACAGCATATCCCAGATCGGTGCGGCGGTAAATAATTAATTGCACGGGGTCTTTTTCTTTTACCGTAAGTGTTTCGTTGGTTAAAAGCTGGTCAATTTTTTCGGTGGCGGCAACGCGGCCTGTTTGTTCATCTATATATAATTTAACCAGGTATTGGCCACCCACCCGCATGCCCATCAGTTGTTTGCTGCGGGGTACAAATAAATCTTTCATCAGCCCCCAGTCTAAAAAAGCTCCTTGTCCGGTAACCCCCACACATTCTAAAAAAGCAATTTCATTTACAATGGCTTTTGGTTTTTGCGTGGTGGCAATGGGCCGGTCTTCAGAGTCGTGGTAAGCAAATACCTCCAATTCATCGCCGGGTTTTGTGTTGCGGGGCAAAAAACGTTTGGGTAATAAAATGCCTTTATCGCCATCGTCTAAATAAGCGCCGGCATCGTTAATGCGTAAAACTTTCAGGTTATTAAACTGCCCAAACTGTATCATGCGGTAATTATAAGCCGCTAAGGTAGCACAGGCCTCTGTTCTTTTAAAATTTGTTAAGACTAATACAAAACAAGGATAACTATCTAACCCGGCTATGCAATTTTTTTAGGGCAGCATCCAAACAAAAAACCTACACTTATGCACCCTAACATTAAAATGGCCGCATTGGCATTGCTGGTGGCCGGCGCTGCCGCCCTTGCGTATAAAAGGCCCGCAAAAAGACAAACAAAAGAAACTAGCGTTCAAACACAAGAACCTGCCCCGGCACCTGCGCAGTGGGTGGTGAATAAAACCCCGGCCAAAAAAATACAGGTGGCTGTATTGCTGGATGTGAGTAATAGTATGGACGGCCTGATTGAACAGGCCAAACTGCAATTATGGAATATGGTAAGCGTAATGGGCAAGGCCCAATGCAACGGCGTTACCCCCTCTGTTGAAATTGCCCTGTATGAATACGGCCGCACTACCAACAATGAAAAACAGGGCTATGTAAAACAAATCAATTCTTTTACCGGAGATTTAAACAGCGTATCAGAAAACCTGTTTAAACTAACCACCAACGGCGGAGATGAATACTGCGGACAGGTTATTTATACCTCGCTCAACGAACTGAAATGGGATGGCGATACCAGTAACTACAAAGTTATTTTTATTGCCGGCAACGAAGATTTTTTACAGGGACACCTTTCTTTTACAAAAGCCTGCACACTGGCTAAAGATAAAGGCGTAATTGTAAATACCATTTATTGCGGAGACCGCATGCAGGGCATACAAGAACATTGGAACCTGGGCGGAGAATGCGGTGGCGGTTCTTTCACCAATATTAATTCAAACGCTAAATTAGAAGATATTGCCACGCCGTACGATGACCAGCTTTTTACCCTGAACGATCAACTGAACAAAACCTATATTGGCTATGGTACCATGGGCGAAACAGAATATAGAAAACAAGAAAGCCTTGACCAGCTAAACACCAGCGCCAATAAAAGTGCCGGTTTAAAAAGAGCCTATGTAAAAAGCAAATCTAATTTATACGATAACCGTAATTGGGATTTGGTGGATGCTTATAAAGCAGACAGCACGGTGGTACATAAAATTGCTGCCGGCAGCCTGCCCGATAGCCTGCGTAATAAAAGTAAAAAAGAACTGTTGCAAATTGTAAACAGTAAAAAAACAGAACGCACTGCCCTGCAGCAACAAATAGAAACCGTAAATAAAAAACGAGAAGCTTTTATTATAGAAGAAAAAAAGAAGAACAGCAATGTAAAAACAGAAGCCAATTTAGAAACGGCTATTGAACAAATGATAAAGCAGCAAGCCCGCCGTTTTCAGTTAACTATTGAGTAATAGGGTTGCATTGAAAGAGGAATAATAAGGTTACCGGCATTGGCAATACTATTCAGCAACGGTTGCGGCGCACCTGTTAGCTGCAACGCTGTGGGCAACAGGCAGCAGGTGTTTTCCTGTTTTTTTGCAGTACCAGTATTGCAAAACAAACAACAATAAAAAAGGGTCAGCCCGCCATTAAGCGGGCCGACCCTCTTTTTTTCATAGCACTATCTTATTTACAGCTGTTGTAAAGAGCAACTGCATCGCTTAATTGTGCAAAGCTTATTTCTTTGGCCTGCAGTTTGGCGGTTATCAGGTTGCAATCGGCACAATGAGTGCTTATTACTTTTTCAAAATTTTTAGCAGTTACCTGTACGTAGTTTTCACTGCTGGGTGTTTGTAAATAATAGCTGCCTGCTCTTCCATCGGTGGTGGTTAGTAAAACCGGCTCAGTGCCGTTGTAAACAATCTTTCCGTTATTATCAGAAAGCTTTTGATACAACTTGCCGTTGCTGCCATTTACAATCACTTTATAAAAATCGTTTTTATAAGAAACATACAACTGGCTGCCAATGGTAAAAGACTGCACATCGCCGGGGTTAATGGTTTTAACCTGGCCGGCCGCGTTTTTAAATTCAATCGTGCCCCGCTTGTAGTTTTCTTTAATGCTGCCGTTTTCGGTGCCGGCAATGGTTACAATGCTTGCCTGCTGAAAAGCATCAGTAGCTGTTTTGTCCTGTGCCATCGCCCCGGTGGCACACAGCAGTAAAAGGGCGAATACTGTTTTTTTCATAACTGGTTTTTTGGTTTTACTTACTAATAAGTAAGTTGTATTATTAAAAAAATTTAAGTCTGTAAACTCTTTAAAATACTGCGGCGTATGGCATCAAAATCTTTTTTGCCGGTAATACGGGCCAGCTGTACACCGGCTGCCAGGTTCGTCATTACCAGCATTGTTTGGTTTTTGGCCGTTTCAGTAAAAGCAAAATCACCGCTGCGTTTACCGGCCGCTAATGTTTTTTCCACCAGCCCCAGCACATAATCCACCAGCTCGGCTACTTTTTTCTTTACAGCATCGGGCATATTATTATAGTCGGCACTGGCAGCGCCTATAATACAAATTTTGTTAGCGTCCACCAGGTCGGCATAACGCTGTATAAAATGGTCCAGCTGTTGTTTAGGGGTTAATTGGGCGGCGTTCATTTGTACAGCCATTTCACGGTACACATCAATATAATATTGTACAATGGCCAGGTATAAATCTTCTTTTGCCGGAAAATGATAATGTACAGCCGCATTTTTAATATGCAGGGCTTTGGCAATATCTGCATAACTGAAGGCCTGGTAGCCATGCTGCTGTATCAGTTGTATACCCAACTGCAAAATTTGTGTTTTGGTATCGCCGGGGGCTGCCATACCCCAAATATAGTTTTTACTTACTAATAAGTAAGCAGCCACGCTAATAAATTTTTAGGGGCAGAAATACCCGGTAGCGGGTAGCTTTAAATTTAGGGCAGTTAATATATTTACGGCTAACAATACCGGCATGAACCCATTTACCCAATCGCAAAAAATAAATGCCCCTAACCTGCTGGCGGCAATACTAATGTATTTACTGCCAGTGCTGGGTGTTTGGTTTATGAACTACAGCGCCAAAGATATTTTTACGGTATATGCGCTGGAGACTTTAATAGTAGGCGCCATTACTGTGCTAAAGCTGGGAATAATTACGCTTTACCGTAAAAGAGATACCTGGCAAAACGGAGAGGCCGTTTCTCAACAGCATGGCCTTTTCTTTATTATCTTTTTTATAGTGCATTATGGTTTGTTTGCGCTGGTTCAAACCAGTATTTTTTCAGAGTCTGCTCAGCTAAATCCGCCCGGCACGGGTATGACGCATTTCTTCTTTTACTGGTACCGCTATATCTCTAAAGAAGTTGGTACTGTGCTGTTGTTTATAAGCTCCGGTCTGCTTATTAAAGAATTATTGCCCTTTGTAATAAGTGGTCAGTACAAAACAGCACCAATGGCACTGGTCATGTTTCAACCCTATGGTCGTATTTTTATACAACAGGTAACCGTTATTATTGGCAGTATTTTTTTAAGTTTTGCCGGCGGCGGTAAAATTTTTATTCTGGTTTTTGCGGCAGTAAAATTCTATTTTGAATATTTTATCAACTTCAACGCCATTTTACAAAAAAGCGGTATTCAGCAGCAATCAAAGCCCGATAGCAGCACCAGCAATAAAGATTAAAATAGTAGTATTTAAACAACCTGTCAGTATCGGTAGTAATGGTGTATTTTAGAGTAAAGCAATACACCATGTATAAAACTTTTGTTGTTTTGGGTACCCTGTTTTTTTCTTTCTGCGCCTGTACGGTTAAAATGCGTAATGTATTAATGACGCCGCGGCTGGAAGAGCCGGGAGTAGTAAAAATATATTTTGACCGTGAAGGAGATTTATACCCGCCAGAAGTACACCTGAACCCTTATTATTTTTATTTACAGCACCTGCGTAAAAAAGAAAAAGGCTGGAGGAAAAATGAAGGGTATGCCACTGTAGAAGAGTCTTTAACAAGGGCCGACTCTTTATCTAAAGCCTATATACGCCAAAAATACCAGTTGACCGGTCCGGATAGTATCCGTCTTTTTTTGCGTCTGCAGCAAACACTCAGAAAAAATTATGTGGCACGCATAGAAAAACTGATGGAAGAGAATAACCACAAACAAGTAGTGGTATTGATACACGGCTTTAACGATCCGCAACCCGATGCGTATTATTTTTCTTTAAGGCGATCAATAAATGAAAAGCTTAAAGGCAAAGTTGTTTTTGTAGAAGTGTATTGGGATGGGTTAACTGATATGGGCGACAATCCCATTGTTGCTTCTATATGGGGTAAGGCAAGGCCCAACTCAGCAAAAGTGGGGCTGGGCTTAAGAAATGTTTTAAACAAATTGAATGTGCAAACATCGCTTACCATTATAACGCATAGCTTGGGTGCCAGTGTGGCCACACATGCGTTGTTTAACCCTTTGCGTTGGCCCAAAACCTTTCAGGAGAAATTAGATGAAGAATACCGCTCTGCAAAAATTGCAACGCCACAGCAACAAAATATTACACTGGCCATGCTGGCTCCGGCCATTCCGGGCACCACTACTTTTACCCATATTAATAATACCGTGCCCGAAAAAAGCCCCTTGCATTTAAAACGGCTGATAATTGGTTACAACCATTTTGATTATGCGGTAACCAAGGGTGGTTTGTTTGCCAGAAGCTTTGGCTCCACCGCTCTGGGTGCCGATGCTAAAAAAGAAGTAGATAAAACATTTAAAGTGCTAAAAGAAAAAGCACCCAATACCAACTGTACCGGCATCGATTTTTCATACAGTGATACCTCAAAGCTTTTTAAACAAAAAGGGCACGGCGTTTTATTTTATGAGCAAAGCTGCCAGTATGCAGCATTTCTTAATGCGGTGTTTGATTAATATTTGTTACCGGCAGTAGCAACACTGTGCAGCATCCTTGCTCGTTGCAAACCCCGGGTAGATTTGTGCAATGCTATCGGGGCACCCGTTATCAGCACCGCTATGGGCAGCAAGCAACAGCGGTAACTGCAATGCACCTGATAAATAAACAGGTTCGGTATTATCTTACACAGCTAACTCTTAACAATATACTTGCTTTAGCACAAGTGTGCGACGCAACTACTGCATACCGGAGTTACTGTGGCCGGCTAAAAAAAACAAAAGCATTAAAGTTAAGGTATTTTAGGCAGCATCAGCCAGATTAAATTGAAATTAATAATTGCCTTTTTCTTTCATCAACTGCTGTTTTTTCTTTTACTTTTGCCAATTGGCCTTTACTGAAAAAAGATGCAGGATTTTGTGTGAAGGCGTTTACCAAAATATGATTTCATGGCTTTACCGCACCTGATAAAATACGTTTATACCAACGGAACTGATGAAGTAATAAGAAGAGGCAAAAAAATTCATGCAATAGGCTATGCTGAGTTGATAGAATACGATGAACTGATGGGCTCAGTAACACTGCGTGTAAAAGATGATAGCTACGCTACCTACTACAAAGTATACATTCAAAAATTTAAAGACCCCAAGGGCATGAACCTGCGTTGCAGCTGCCCTTATAATATTGGCGATATCTGCCGGCATGAAGCGGCTGCATTAATACAACTGCAGGAGTTGCTGGACAGAAATATGCTGAAGAGCGAAGAAGTGAATTACGACCAGCGCCACACCGTGGTTAAAATGAAAACCATTGATTTAAAAACACTGCGGTTATTGTGTGCACAACAAACCTATAACGATGCAGAAACCTGGCTGCGCTCTAACAAAGCCAGTATAGAATATGCACAGGATGAAATGGTAAAAGCCACTGTTGAAATAAATGGACAGCCGCACAAAGTGGTATTGCGTAAAAATGAAGAAAGAAATTTTGATACCAGTTGCGATTATGAAGATACTGCACACCCTCTGTGCCTGCCCAAGGTAATTGTGTTTTTACAATTGTTAAATGCATACGGTCCGCATTATTTTGACAGCATCCGTAACTGGGATAAAGAAAAAAATAAATTGCTGGAAGCATACGGATATTCTTTAAACGATGACCTGAGCGGTAAATTTGAGTTTGCCTATAAAGAAGGCAAACCTTTTTTAAGGGTACTGGATACTTCTATTAAAAGAATAAACCCGCTTACCGTTAATAAACCCAAACCGGTTGAAGTGCCCGTAGCAACGGCTACGGTTACAGCAACAGCAGAAGAAGAAACCAAACCGCTTACGGGTGGGCCGGCACAAAGGCTGGGAGTGGTATTTAACTTTAATAACAAGCAGTACCCTGGTTTTTTTGTTGAATGTGTGCAGGGCGAAAGTGATGAAGAACAAAAACGCCTTGTAAGCAAGTCTGAAAAAATAGACCTGAGTAAGTTTGTAAACATTGATGCATTTATAGAAGAAGATAAATTACTGGTGCCGGCATTGCGCCGCATGCAGGAGGCAGAAATTACCAAATACCTTAACCGCAACTCTCCCTTCAGCGGTATTTGGGATAATATCATTCACCACGAAACAGAAGAGTTGCCCGAAGAAACCAAGAACCTGGTGATAGAATACCTGCACCCCAAACTAAAAAAATTATTGAACGATATTGCTGCCAACCCATTTGTATTTTATTTACCGGAAGGAAAAGCCTTTAAAACCGATAACTTAAAAACAGCCGGTATTGTGCCCGATGCCATGGTGCCGTTTTTTAAAGTGCAGCCTAAAAAAACTTCGTACGAAGTAAGTTGCTGGTTAAAATTAAACGGCCAGGAAATAAGTATTACAGAAAACCAGATTAACAGCTCCTTACTTTTCTTTTATAACGACAATTTGTATTTGTGGCGGGATGCAGAAGATGTGGAAAAAGCAGCCCCCTTTACCAGCAAAGGATTGGTTACCATTTCAAAAAAAGATTGGCAGCAGCAATTAAATAATTACCTGTTGCCGCTTGCCAAAAGATATCATATAGAATTTGATACGGCGCTTATTTCAACATTTAAAGATGGTGAGCCGGAGAAAAAATTGGTACTGCAGGAAAAAGGCGATTACCTGGTGTTTCACCCCGTGTTTACCTACAAAGGTTTTGAAGTGCGCAATAACGATAAAGATGAACTGATTATACCCGATGGCGATAAGGTAATGATTGTGCAACGGGATAAACTGGCCGAGCAGCAGTTTATTGATAAGCTGGAAGCGCTGCACTCCAGTTTTATAAAACCTGCCGGCTCTCAAACACTGGTATTAAAAGGTGCCGATGTATTACGCAACAACTGGTTCTTTTTGTTTGTGGATGCCATGAAGGATTTAAAAGTGCCTGTATTTGGTTTTGAGGCATTGAAAAATTTCCGGTTTAATACAGCCAAACCCCAAACCAAAATTTACATCAGCAGCCATCATACTGATTGGTTTGATGCCAAAGTGGATATTGTTTTTGGAGAACAGAAGGTAACCATTGCAGAAGTAAAAAAAGCACTTACCAATAAACAGCAG
This sequence comes from Flavihumibacter sp., assembly GCA_033761915.1. Classification (GTDB taxonomy): domain Bacteria; phylum Bacteroidota; class Bacteroidia; order Chitinophagales; family Chitinophagaceae; genus JACMLD01. The sequence continues at coordinate 2,907 of JANRMC010000084.1, read as the reverse complement.
TTTGTGCAATTAGATGATGGCACACTGGGTATATTACCCGAAGAATGGATTAAAAAATATTCATTGCTGTTTAGGGTGGGAGAAGGCAAGGCCGACCAGTTAAAGCTGAGCCAGTACCACATGAGTGTGATTGATGAGCTGTATGAAAACAGGAACGAAGAAGAACTGTTTATACAGCTGGAAGAAAAATACGATAAGCTGCGTGGCTTTAAAAATATTGATGAAATAGATCCGCCGGCACATTTAAAACCCATACTGCGCCCTTACCAGTCTTTCGGCTTTCAGTGGCTGAATTATTTGTGCGATGTAAAGTGGTGCGGCATACTGGCCGATGATATGGGTTTGGGTAAAACCATACAGGCCCTCTCCTACCTGCACCACTATAAACACACGCACGATAAACTGAACGCCCTGGTGGTTTGTCCCACCACGCTGATGTTTAACTGGGAAAATGAAATAAAAAAGTTTGCACCCACATTAACCTACCATATTCACCACGGCGGAGACAGAACCCGGGAGAAAGAAAAGATAAAACAGTTTAATGTTATAATAACCACCTATGGCACTTTGCGCAGCGATATTAAATTATTTGTAGAAACAGAGTTTGATTATGTGGTGCTGGATGAAAGCCAGGCAATTAAAAACCCAAGCAGTAAAGTAACCCGTGCCGCCTGTTTGCTACGGGCTAAAAACCGCCTTTGTATGAGTGGTACGCCGCTGCAGAATAATACGTTTGATATTTTTGCGCAGATGAATTTTTTAAACCCCGGTATGCTGGGTACGCTGGAGCATTTTAGAAATGAATTTGCGATACCTATTGATAAGTTTGGAGAAAAAGAACAGAAAGATCATTTAAGAAAATTACTCTTTCCTTTTATATTACGCCGCACCAAAGAACAGGTGGCCAAAGACCTGCCCGATAAAATTGAAACCATCCTGTTTTGCGAAATGGAAGAGGAACAACGGCAGGTGTACGATGCCTACCGCAACGATTACCGCGATAAAATTTTAGGCACCATCGAAAGCCAGGGCATTCAAAAATCGCAGCTCACTATTTTGCAGGGCTTAATGAAGCTGCGGCAGATATGCGACTCTCCGGCTATATTGAACGAAACAGAAAAATTAGAAAACCATTCTATAAAACTGGAAGAACTGGGCCGTGAGATTACAGAAAATATCAGTAACCATAAAGCATTGGTGTTCTCCCAGTTTTTGGGCATGTTGGCACTTATAAAAGAAAAGCTGAAAGAACTGGAAGTGCAATTTGAATATTTTGATGGCAGCACTTCTGCACAGGAAAGAGAAAGAGCCATTCAAAATTTTCAGAACAATGATGAGTGCCGGGTGTTTTTAATTTCACTAAAAGCAGGTGGTGTGGGTTTAAACCTTACCGCAGCCGATTACGTGTATATTGTTGACCCCTGGTGGAACCCCGCGGTAGAGCAACAAGCCATTGACCGTACCCACCGCATTGGGCAAACCAAAAATATTTTTGCATACCGCATGATTTGTAAAGACACCATTGAAGATAAAATTTTGCAGCTGCAGGAACGTAAACGTTCGCTGGCAAAAGATCTGATCAGCGATGATGAAGGCTTTGTAAAATCGCTTACAAAAGCCGATGTGGAGTATTTGTTCAGTTAATTTTTTTTGTTACCAGCTGTAGCATAAAAATCAGCATCGTTGCGTCGCACACTTGTGCTGAGGTATGTCTATGGTCAATAGTTAATAGTCTATAGCAATACCATTAGCTATCTGTCATGGACCATTAACCCGCTATCGTACAAGTGTGCGACGCAACAATGCTGCTACAAGCACAACTGCTGGTTTCATTATATTTAAAACACCAAAACGTTCATTATGTATAAGCATTTGTTTTTTGCACTGTTGGTATGCATTACCAGCAGTCTTTGTGCACAAGACAGTATTCCTTCTTTTGTAAAAGACAGTGTGGATGGTTATGTAAGCAGGGCACTGCAGCAATGGAATATACCCGGCGTTGCCGTATGCGTGGTTAAAAACGGCAAAGTGGTTTTAATGAAAGGATATGGGGTGAAAGAAATAGGCACTGCAGACAAGGTGGATGAAAACACGTTGTTTATGATTGGCAGTAACAGTAAAGCATTTACCGGAACTGCGATGGCTATGCTGGCAGAAGAAAAAAAACTATCGCTGGATGACCGTGTTACCAGATGGCTGCCCAATTTTAAATTGGAAAATAAACTGGCGGGTGAACAAGCTATTATAAGAGACCTGTTATGCCACCGGCTGGGCTTTGAAACTTTTCAGGGCGATTTTACTTTTTACGCCACCAACTTAAACCGCCAGCAGGTAATGGAAACATTGGGGCGTATTAAAGCCACGCATAATTTCAGAACCACCTGGGGTTATACCAATGCAGCGTTTTGTATTGCCGGCGAAATAATACCAAAAGCAACCGGTAAAACATGGGAAGAATATGTGCGTGAAAAGATATTTGCTCCATTGGATATGAAAAACACTTTGGCGCTTTCTGTAGAAATGCTGAAAGCATCAAATGCTGCCAAAGCACATACCATTGACGAAGGACAGCTGCTAAAAATACCCTACGATAATATTGATAATATTGCGGCGGCAGGCAGCATCAGCTCTTCTGTTACTGATATGAGTCATTGGGTGATGATGCAATTAGAGAGAGGAAAGTATAATGGCAAACAGGTAATACCGGCAAACGCATTGGCACAAACCTGGTTGCCACATTCTATACTGGGTAACGGTGGGCATATATTTAATAAAGGCCATTTTTCTTTATATGGTCTGGGTTGGTTTTTAGAAGAATATTGTGGCAGGAAAATAGTGTCTCACACGGGTGGTGTAACGGGTTTTGTAACCAGTGTTACTTTGGTGCCCGAAGAAAAACTGGGTGTA
>JANRMC010000083.1:0-5766 GCA_033761915.1 Flavihumibacter sp. | reverse complement strand
TGATTTTTTCAATAGGCATTCATTAATTATCGCTGCCCAGTTTTATGGTGTAAGGATATACACCTTCGTAACCGGGATAAACACCTTCTACCTTTACACTGCTATTACCGGCCTTTTCTAATTCTTTACTAAGTTCATCGGTTGTTAATACTTCTTTACCATTGATGCGGATGATGATAAATCCTTCTTCAATACGTGTTTTACTGAAAGCTCCTTTTTCATCAATGCTTTTAATTTTTACACCGCCTTTAATACTGTTATCAGCGGCTTCTTTTTTACTGATGGTTTCTAAATCAGCGCCAAGTTTATCTAATACTGATGCTTTTACCACATCGGTATTACCACTGCTGTTTTTAAGTAAAATATCGGTGGTTACTTCTTTGCCCTCTCTCAGGTAAGTAACTTTTATTTTATCACCGGGGCGGTAAATGGCCACCTGTCCCACCAAATCAGCACCAGAGGTAATAGCGGCACCATTTATCTTGGTAATAAAATCGCCTTCTTTTATACCTGCAGAAGAAGCTCCGCCGTCTTTTGTTACACCGGTAACATAAACACCTTCGCCTTCTTTAATGCCTTGTTGTTTTTTTACTTCATCGCTTAAATTGTCTGGTGCATAGTTAATGCCCAGGTAAGCCCGTTGCACGGTACCAAACTTCATCAGGTCGGCAATAATTTTCTTTACAATGTTTACAGGTATGGTAAATGAGTAACCTGCATACGTGCCGGTGGGCGATGCAATGGCTGAGTTAATACCAATTAATCGGCCATCTGTACTAACTAATGGTCCACCGCTGTTACCGGGGTTAACGGCCGCATCGGTTTGTATAAAAGATTCAATGGGGGTGCGGCTCTGGCGGCGGTTAATTTCAAGTGTTCTTCCTTTCGCACTTACAATACCAGCGGTTACCGTGGTTTCTAAGTTTAACGGGTAGCCTACGGCCAACACCCATTGACCCACTTTCACTTCATCAGAATTTCCATATACTAAAAAGGGCAGGCCTTTGGCATCTATTTTAATAACTGCCAGATCGCTGCTGGGGTCTGCTGCCACCAGTTTGGCTTTAAATGTTTTTTTATTACTAAGGGTAACATTTATTTCAGAGGCATTATCAATTACGTGGTTGTTGGTTACAATATAACCATCCTCGCTAATGATGGCTCCGGAACCAGAAGCCTGCTGCGGAATGGTACGGCTGCGGTCTCCAAAGAAATCTTCAAAGCCGTCTCCAAATAAATCTCTGAAAGGATTGTTGCGCGGCAAATTATTAGATACCTGCGCAGCTGCTTTTGTTTTAATGTGCACGGTTGCCGGAATAGTGGCAGCGGCAGCTTGTGTAAAATCTGTTGTGGCGGCAGCGCCTACCACACCATCAAAGTTGGCATAATTGGCCGGTAGCTTCTGGTTACCAGAATCGGCACCTGCCTGTTGGTAATAGTAGGTGTCTTTTTTTACAAACTTATTATACGCCCACATGCTGCCAATAGTGGTGGCAACGCTTAAAAAAACTGTAACTAATACCTGATTTAATTTCATAGCTAAAAAATTTATATGCTGTAATTCACAAAATAAATGCCTGTTGGCTATACAAAATAACGAAGATGCCAACTTATCAGTTTTCCGTTGCTGTTGTTTAACATAAGTTTTACTAAAGCCTTCGTACTTGCTTTTTCAAATGTAGAAAAAACAGTTGAAACTGTCATTTTGTTTGTGTACGCTTATCGCAATACAACGAGTGTTACCAGCTTATAACGATTTTAAGAAAGCCAGCGTATCCACCCCATCGGCATAATCGGTAACAGAAGGAGTTTGTGCTGCACCCAATGCAGTAAACTGCTGCCCAACCAGGCATTGTAAATCGGGGTTTTGCAATAGGGTTTCTGCCGCGGCTGCTGCATCAGTATAATAACTGTAGTGTAATTGGGCAATAGGACTGAAAAGGCTTTCGCTTTCGGCTAATAGAATGGCCCCATTCGTCATGTAGTACTTTTTATTCAGTATCAGCAAAGCCAGTTGGTAATCGTAATTGTTTTTAAATTTATTATGATCTGCAAAATAGAGGTAGTTTTTAAAAGCATCCAGCATGGGCACAAAATCGTAACCCTGTGGTACCATTATTTGGGTAACGTTGCGGCAGCCCAGTCCAAAATATATATGCACATCATCGGCCAGTTTTTCTAAATCTGCTGTTGTTTCATTACCGGTTAGCAGGGCAACGCTGGTTCTGTTGCGGCGTATAATGTGCGGATATTTGCTGAAGTAGTATTCAAAATAGCGGGCGGTATTATTACTGCCGGTGGCAATATAGGCATCGCAACCTTTTAGCATGTCAGCAAAAAATATGGTGTCTGTTATGCGGGGCTCCCACAATGCCATTTCAGCCACCAGGTGCTTTAATAATACATTGTCTTTTGAAGAGGCTTTTATATACAGAAGGTGGCCGCTCAGAAATACACATAAAAAATCGTGAAAGCCTACCATGGGTATATTGCCAGCCATTACCACGCCTACTTTTTTAGGGCTATTATTTATAGCCGGCAATTGGTAGTCTTGGGCCAGCTTTTCTAAAACAGCGGGTTGCAGAAATTGATTGATAATAGCTTTGGCAGAAAGACTGATAAAAGCCTGTGTAAACCAGCCATTTTCTCTTTCAGCATTTAGTTTTGCCTGTTGCCAGCCGGTTTCATTGGCCGCCATGTAGCTGCCCAATTTTGCCAATAGCGCTATTCGTTCTTTTAAATTCAACATTCTGCTGTTTAGTATTGTTTTAGTAATTAAATTCGTTGCAAATTTAAATGCCCTTGTTAAAACAGCGGGTAAATTTTAAAACCCTAAAAATTCTTTTAAAACATGGCTATTAAAATAACAGAAGAATGCATCAATTGCGGGGCCTGCGAACCCGAGTGTCCGAATAATGCTATTTACGAAGGTGGTGTGGAGTGGGCTATTGCAGATGGCACCACGGTAAAAGGCAGTTTTACTTTAATGGATGGCACGCTTGTGGATGCCAATGCCAAACAAGCCCCCATTAGTAACGATACCTACTATATTACGCCTAACAAGTGTACCGAGTGCCAGGGCTTTCATGAGGAGCCACAGTGTGCGGCAGTATGCCCGGTAGATTGCTGTGTGCCCGATGAAATGTATACAGAAACAGTAGAAGCGTTAATGGCAAAAAAAGATTTACTGCATATTTAATGTGCAAAACAGGGTGGTAATAAATTTCTTTTTACTGCCAACAGTTGTTAACTTTAATACACAATAAGTTTTATCTGCAGCGCAAGCTGCATTCAATAGGCGGGTGATATGTTCCGCCATAATCAGGTGAAGGGATTTACTACCTTCACCTTTTTTATTGATTTTTTACAAAAGATTTTTACGCAAATTGTTCCAACTCTCTTTCCAAACTTAGATATTTGAGCATATTTTTTAATTCTGTAACGCAGTGCTGCGTTGCATTAACAGATAAATCTCATGTCCATTAAACCAAATATTGCTTTTGTAACCGGTGGTTATTCCGGCGAGGCAGAAATTTCTTACAAGAGTGCAGTAAATATTGAAAAAAACCTGGACCCCACACGTTACAACGTTTACAAAATAGATATTACTCCCAATGGCTGGTATTATATCAATGAAACAACAAAACAACCGGTAGACCGCAGCAATTTTACCATTCAGCAAAATGGACAAACCATCATTTTTGATGCTGTATTCATTGGCATACACGGCACCCCCGGTGAAGACGGTAAACTGCAGGGGTATTTTGATATGGTGGGATTGCCATATACCAGTTGCGATGCCGCCACATCGGCTCTTACCATGAATAAAAGATACACCGTGGCGGTAGCTGCATTTGGTGGCATTAATGTTGCAAAGTCATTACACCTGTTTAAACATTCTCCGGTGGAGGCAACAACTATTTTACAACAGTTAACGCTGCCTCTTTTTGTAAAGCCTAATAACGGGGGCAGTAGTATTGGTATGAGTAAGGTAAATACAGCCGCAGAACTGCCCGCTGCGCTGGAGAAGGCTTTTAAAGAAGATGAGCAGGTATTGGTAGAAGAGTTTATTAGCGGCAGAGAATTTACTGTGGGTGTTTTTAAAAGCAAAGAGGGCATACAGGTGCTGCCCATAACAGAAATTATTACTCACAAAGAGTTTTTTGACTACGAGGCAAAATACCTTGGCAAGAGTGAAGAAGTAACACCGGCTGCTATTGATGCCGGCATGAAAGAAAAAATTGAAAGCGCTGCAAAAAAAGTATACGAAGTGTTTAATTGCAGGGGTGTGGTGCGTATAGATTTTATTTTTAACCAGGCCAGGCAAGAACCTTATATGCTTGAAATTAATACCGTGCCGGGGCAAACCGATGCCAGCGTTATACCGCAGCAGGTAAGGGCATTGGGCTGGCCTTTAAAAGATTTTTACAGTGCCTTGCTGGAAGAAGCACTGCAAAGAAAATAAAACGTTCTTTTTATATTTTATGTAACCAGCTGCGGTATGTAAATGCAGCCCCGGTTGCGTCGCACACTTGAGCGATTGCAGGTTAATGGACCATTAACTATTGACCATGGACATACTTTAGTACAAGGGTGCGACGCAACGATGCTGATATGAAAAACCAATGCCGATACCATAAAATAAAACACCATTATAAACCAAACAGAACAACGTGTTTTCATTCATTACAAAAAAACCGCTTTGGGCAAATATTTTATTTGCATTGGTTGTATTGTTTGCTGTGCTTTTTTTATTTCTTGTTTCTTTAAACTGGATTACCAACCATGGCAGCACTAAAACAATACCCAACGTTACCGGCAAAAAGATGCAGGATGCTGTAAAATTGTTAGAAGACCAGGGCTTTGAAGTAATAATACAAGACTCCATTTATAACGATACCATTGCTCCGCTGCAAGTGGTAAAACAATTTCCGGAAGCAGATGCAGCAGTAAAAATTAACCGCGATGTGTATTTAACCATTACCCGTGCTGTGGCACCCACTATTGATATGCCCAACCTGGTGGGTTTAAGCATACGCAGTGCAGAGTTGGTTTTAAAACAATACGGACTTAAACTGGGTGATACCAGTTTTAGACCCGACTTTGCAAAAAACTCGGTGCTGGCACAGCAATTTAATGGTCAGGAAATAGTGCATGGTTCTAAAATTAAAATGGGCAGCCGTATAGATTTGGTATTGGGCAGCGGCTTAACCAATGAAGATATGGCGGTGCCCGATATGGTGGGCATGACCTATGCCGAGGCTAAAACACTGATGGAAAGTTATGGGTTGAGTTTTGGTTCTGTGGTGCCCCGACCCGGTATTACTGATACGGCCAGTGCGTTTATTTATGAACAACGCCCGGGCCGCTACAACGATGAGCGTAAAGTAAACCGTATACGCTCCGGACAGATGATTGATGTATTTTTGCAAACAGAAAAACCGGTAATAGACAGTATGCCTCCCAAACCGGTTACAACCGATTATTAATAGTATTAAACACAACACATGCAAACTATTTCAGTAGAAGCTTTAAAAGCAAGAATGGATGCTGGCGAAGAGTTGTATATTTTAGATGTAAGAGAGCCGGCAGAATTTGAAGAATTTAATATTGGTGCAAAATTATTGCCATTGGGCCAGGTACAGGCCATGCAGGTAGATGAGATTGAAGATTGGAAAGACAAAGAAGTAATTATACATTGCCGCAGTGGTAAAAGAAGTGCTACGGCCTGTATGTTTTTAGAAACCATGGGTTTTAATAATACGG
>JANRMC010000082.1:0-11840 GCA_033761915.1 Flavihumibacter sp. | reverse complement strand
GCTGCACGGTTTGTTTGGTGCACTCAGCAATTTTGAAGGTTTGATTGAGTATTTCCGCCAGCATAACAAAGTGGTGGTGCCCATGCTGCCGTTGTTTGATCTGGATATTTTACATACTTCTGTAGGGGGCCTTCAAAAATTTGTACATAAGTTTATTGAGGCAAGAGATTATAAAAATGTTCATTTATTAGGCAATAGCCTGGGCGGGCATGTGGCATTGGTGCATGTATTAAAACACCCGGAGCGTATAAAGTCGCTTATTTTAACGGGCAGCTCTGGCTTGTTTGAAAATGGAATGGGTGATACCTATCCTAAACGGGGCGATTATGAATACATAAAAAAGAAAACAGAGCTTACTTTTTATGACCCCGCAACGGCATCTAAAGAACTGGTGGATGAAGTATATGAGATTGTAAACAGCCGGCTGAAAGTAATTAAGATTATAGCCCTTGCCAAAAGTGCCATACGCAATAACCTGGGCGAGGAATTGAACCAGATTAAACAACCAACACTGCTTATTTGGGGTAATAACGATACTATTACGCCACCGTTTGTGGGCAAAGAGTTTAATAAGCTGATTCCCAACAGTGAATTGCATTTTATTGATAAGTGCGGCCACGCCCCCATGATGGAAGTGCCGGGAGAGTTCAACATCATCTTGCATAAATTTTTGACAAAACTTTCTCAGCCGGCAGCGGTTAACCATTAATACCCGTCTTATTAGTAATATTTGGTGTTTTATACCGTTTTTCAGGTGTAATTTGTGCCTATTGGGCATCTTAGCTAAACAAGTTTATTGAATCAATAACCAGGCATTGCTAAACAAAGAACTGATATCGTCCTCTTTACCCGTATTATCATTAACTGATACCGTATACCATGCGCAGCAATTAATGAGCGATTACCATTTGCTGCATCTGCCTGTGGTTAAAGACGATAGGTATATTGGGCTTATTACAGAAGAAGAATTATTAAATGCCCCGGATGATAATACCACCATCAACCAGTTTGAACAACATTTTTCCCGCGTATCTGCCAAAGCCTCTTCTCACTTTTTAGAAGCAGTACAAATTTGTAACGAGTATGGCCTGAGCCTGGTGCCGGTGGCAGATAAAGACAATGAATGGGTGGGTGCCATTTCTGTGCAGGATCTTTTAAAATATCTGGGTTATATGAATGGGGCCGATGAACCGGGGGCCATCATAGTTTTAGAAATGCCGCGGGCAAACTTCTCGTTTTCTGAAATAAGCAAACTGGTTGAAACCAATGATGCTTATATTACCCAGCTAAACACACACTACAACAATACAGAGCAGGTAATGCATGTTACCCTTAAAATAAATAAGTTTGAAATTTCTGATATAGTAGCCACTTTTCAGCGATACGAGTACAATGTAAAATATTATTTTGGCGAGGAGTTATATGAAAATGAATTACGCTCTAATTACGACCACCTGATGAATTACCTGAATATGTAACAGGGGTGCTATTATCCATTAACATTTTGAAAAAAGGAGGAAGCTTCGATTGTGATGCCGGCGCTAAAAAAATATTATCTCTTATTTTGTATTTGCCAACTGGGTATATTTTTTTGTGTGAAAGCGCAGGTAAACCCAATAGCCGGAAGCGCAGATGGTAATTTAACAGCTATGATAGATTCAGTTGCTGCAGCAGCCAATGAAGATAGCAGCAAACCCGTAAGACCCCAGTTCAGAATTGGCGACATTGTTATTACCGGCAACAAAAAAACAAAATCGTACTACATAGAAAGAGAGTTGCCTTTTAAAAAAGGCGATTCTATGCAATTGCCACAAATAGTGGAAAAGTTTAAAAGTGCCCGGGAGTGGTTGATGAACACCCGCCTGTTTAATGATGTGGTGGTATCTTTAAAGTCTTTCAGGGGGTATGATGTGGATATTGCTATTGATGTTAAAGAACGCTGGTACATTTTTCCCATACCCTATTTTAAACCCATCGATAGAAATGTTTCTGCATGGGCATCAAAAGGCTATAGCCTAGACCGCATTAATTATGGTTTGAAATTTACCTACTACAATTTTACCGGAAGAAACGATAAGCTGCGGCTTTGGGTGGTTACTGGTTATACCCGGCAAATACAGTTACAGTATGAGCAGCCTTATGCAGACCGAAGTTTAAAGCATGGCTTTGGTGCCGGCTTTGTGTATTCTGCTTTTAAAGAAGTGAATACCGGCACATCAAACAACGAACAGCGTTTTATTAATTCTGATACTATTCCGTATGCAGGGCGTTTTTTAAACGAAACCTGGAGTTTGTTTGCCACATATAACTATCGCCCTGCGCTTCGTACCAAACATGCAGTAAGGCTAGCGCTCAACTTTAACCGGGTGGATAGTGCTGTGTTGGTAGAAAACCCAAAGTTTTTTAATAACGGAAAAGAAACCATTTTATATCCAGAACTTTCATACGCGGGTAATTATATGAATGTAGATTATGCCCCCTACCCGTTACGGGGGTTTATGGCAGATTTTGGTTTTGTAAGAAAGGGCATTAACAAAAACATGAACCTCTGGGAGTTTTCTGGAAGTGCCAGTTACAGCAAACCACTGGGGTCGAAATTTTATTACAATGTAGCCGGCAATGGTACGGTAAAGCTTCCCTTTAACCAACCCTTTTATAACCTGCGTTTACTGGGCTACAGAGATTTTTATTTAAGGGGTCTGGAAAAATATGTAATTGATGGTGTGGTGGGTGGCCTGGTTAAAAACACACTTCGCAAAGAAGTGTTTAATACAAACGTGCCCATCCCTTTTTTTAAAACCCGCTCACACGACCATCTGCCTCTGCGTATTTATGTAAAGACATATACCGATTGGGGCTATGTGCACAACCCCGTATTTAAATCTAATTCTCTTACCAATCAATTTTTATATACCGGTGGTTTTGGTATAGATGTGGTAACCCTCTACGACCTGGTGCTGCGTTTTGAGTACAGCTTTAACCAACTGGGTGAAAAAGGATTTTTCTTCCATGTAAAGAATGATTTTTAATACGGTCCGCCAAAAGCTTACTCATATTTGTTTGTCAGTTTTAAAATACAATTACATTTGCTAAACGCTTGTTATGAAAAATTTTATTATTAAAACACTCATCACAGCATTGGCTGTTTTAGGGGCGTCATATATATTGCCCGGTGTGTCTGTAGATAGATTTACAACGGCCCTGCTGGTAGCATTGGCATTGGCTGCATTAAACTTCCTGGTTCGCCCATTGCTTATTATTCTTACACTGCCCATTACCATTCTTACGCTGGGCCTGTTTTTATTTATTATAAACGCCATCATTGTTGTATTTGCCGGAAAACTGGTTACAGGTTTTGTAGTATCCAATATCTGGTGGGCTTTATTATTCAGTCTGGTGGTTAGTGTATTTACCACTATTTTAGAAAGTATCATTAATCCGGATTATAACAAGAAGCAATAATTATGTTGTTTGACCGAAAGAACCTGAGCAACGAAGCGTTGTTGCATTTTTATAAAAGCATTTTACTGCCCCGTTTAATAGAAGAAAAAATGCTGGTGCTGCTGCGTCAGGGTAAAATAAGTAAATGGTTTAGTGGTATTGGGCAAGAGGCAATTGCTGTGGGCTGTGCATTGGCGTTGCAGCAAGATGAATGGATGATGCCATTGCACCGTAACCTGGGTGTTTTTACCGGCCGCAATATGCCACTTAGCAAATTGTTTAAACAATGGCAGGGCAGTAAAGATGGATATAGCAAGGGCCGCGAAAGAAGCTTTCATTTTGGTTCAAAAGAACATCATATCTGCGGCATGATCTCTCACCTGGGGCCGCAACTGGCTATTGCTGATGGGGTGGCCTTGGCCCATAAATTAAAAAAAGAAGACAAGGTAGCCGTTGCTTTTACAGGCGATGGCGGCACCAGCGAAGGCGATTTTCATGAAGCATTAAATACAGCTGCCGTTTGGGACCTGCCCGTAATTTTTATAATAGAAAATAATGGGTATGGTTTAAGCACACCCGTTAATGAACAATACCGGTGCGAAAGTCTGGTTACCCGTGCTAAAGGTTACGGAATGGAAGGGGTGCAGATTGATGGTAATAACCTGCTGGCTGTTTATGATACTATTAAAGGCGTAAGAGACTACTGCATCAAAGAACAAAAACCCTACCTTATTGAATGCATCACTTTTCGTATGCGTGGCCACGAAGAAGCAAGCGGCACTAAATACGTACCTAAAGAACTGTTTGAACAATGGGCAGAAAAAGACCCGGTTAAAAACTTTGAAAACTATTTAATACTGCAGGAAGTTCTTACCTACAGTGAAGCCGAAAAAATAAAAGCAACACTCAAAGAACAGATAGAGGCAGAACTTAAAATTGGTTTTGATGTGCCACCGGTTATTGCCAATACAGAAGAAGAACTGGCCGATATATATGCACCCACTCTTTTTAAAGCACCGGCTCCGGGCAATGGTCCGGCCAAAGAAATGCGCATGATTGATGCCATCAGCAATGGCTTACACCAAAGCATGCAGCAACATGCTAACTTAATTTTAATGGGGCAGGATATTGCCGAATACGGCGGTGCATTTAAAATAACAGAAGGCTTTGTACAGGCTTACGGAAAAGAGCGGGTACGCAATACCCCACTCTGCGAAAGTGCCATTGTGGGCACTGCTTTGGGCTTAAGTTTAGAGGGTTTTAAAAGTATGATGGAAATGCAGTTTGCCGATTTTGTTTCCGTAGGCTTTAACCAGATTGTAAATAACCTTGCCAAAATACATTACCGCTGGGGGCAAAATGCAGATGTGGTAATACGCATGCCAACAGGTGGTGGCGTGGGTGCCGGCCCTTTTCACAGCCAAAGTAACGAAGCATGGTTTACTAAAGTGCCGGGTTTAAAAGTGGTGTATCCCGCCACGCCGGCCGATGCAAAAGGTTTATTAATTGCTGCTATAAACGACCCCAACCCCGTATTGTTTTTTGAGCACAAAGCTTTATACCGCAGCGTAAGCGGCCCCGTGCCAGAAGACTATTATGAAATTGAAATGGGCAAAGCAGCTACTGTACAAACAGGCACACAAATTTCAATCATTACCTATGGCAGTGGCGTGCATTGGGCATTAGCGTATGCGGCAGAGCACCCGGAGCTGTCAATAGAAATTATTGACCTGCGCAGTTTGCTGCCTTTAGATTATGAGGCCATTCGCAATACCGTTAAAAACACCGGCAAAGTATTGTTGCTGCACGAGGATACTTTAATAAGCGGCATTGGCGGAGAAATTGCTGCCTGGATAGCTGAGCATTGTTTTGAATTATTAGATGCACCGGTTATGCGTTGCGCTTCTTTAGATACACCCGTTCCATTTAATATTACTTTAGAGCAAAACTTTATGGCCAAAAACCGCCTGCATAGTTACATACAAAAATTATTGGCTTACTAGTATGGGTTTACCAGCATTGGTTTTTCATAGCTGCATCCTTGCGTCGCACACTTGTACAGAAGAAATGGCATCAGCAATAGGGCGAAAGGAATAAGGCCTTATATCCTACGCCTTAAACCTTTTACCATCGTTGAAGTGTGCGACGCAACAACCGCCTCATTGAAATACAACTGTTGGCTATACAAAAACAATCAACTTGTTTTTACCGCAAATTGAATATTTTGCAGGCACTAAATACGCTTGCAATGCTGAAACGTTTTTTTATGGTTGCCACAGCAGGTATTGCTGCATTGGCCGCCACTGCACAAGATGCCTGGAAAATTAAAGCCAGCACCATTAACCCATCTGACTATTACGGTATTACTGTTGCCAATGGTATGATTGGTATTGTAAGTGCCCCCGAACCATTTAAGGTGAAAGATGTGGTATTAGCCGGTGCTTATGATTTATACGGCCGTGGCCGCGTTAGTAATTTTATACGCAGTTTTAATTTACTAAACATGCGGCTTGATATTGATGGCCGCACCATGAATGCTGCTGCAGCCACCAACCTGGTACAAGAGCTGGATATGAAACAAGCTGCGTTTACCACCAGTTTTAATTATGCAGATAAAGCCACGGTTTCTTATACCTATTACTCCCTGCGGCAATTACCCTTTACTGTTTTAATGGATGTTACTGTTACTGCAAAAAAAGACATTACTATTGGCGGTGCCAGTGTAATGGAAGCGCCGGATTTATTAAAAGACGTACAGAATTATTACAACGAAATTGACCGGCCGCATGTGGTAATAAGCCTGCTTACATCGGCAGCAAAAAGCCCTACCGGTAAAATGCAACTTTGTGCATCTAATACATTTTTGTTTAGTGAGGCGCATGGCAAAGAGCCGCGTGTGATACATGAAATGTGGGACAATAATATGCACCTGATGAAATTCAGCAAGCAAATAAAAGCAGGAGAAACTTATCGTTTCTCTGTGGCGGGTTCTTCTATCACCTCTTCTCACCACGATGACCCGCTGAATGAAGCAGAACGCTTAACCATTTATGCCAAGCTGGAAGGAAGAGACCGCCTGTTGCAATTTCATAAAGCCGCCTGGGAAGATTTATGGAAGAGCGATATACAAATAGAAGGCGATGCGCAGGCGCAGCAGGATGTGCATAGCATGATGTATCATTTATATTCTTTTACCAGAGAAGGCACGGCGCTTTCTCCATCGCCCATGGGTTTAAGCGGGCTGGGTTATAATGGCCATGTGTTTTGGGATACTGAATTATGGATGTACCCGGCTTTATTGGTACTGAAACCGGCTTTGGCAAAAAGTATGATGGAATACCGTTATCAACGCCTGGATGCTGCAAAACGCAATGCCTTTTCAAAAGGCTTTAAAGGAGCCATGTTTCCGTGGGAGAGTGCCGAAACCGGTGTGGAAGAAACACCGGTATGGGCATTGAGTGGTCCGTTTGAACATCATATAACAGCCGATGTGGCAATTGCCGCATGGAATTATTATGCTGTTACGCAAGACAAAACATGGCTGCGTGAAAAAGGCTATCCCATATTAAGTGCCACGGCCGATTTTTGGGCCAGCCGCGTAGAAAGAAACGGCCCGGGTAAATATGATATTAAAAATGTGGTGGCGGCCGATGAATGGGCCGAGAACGTAGATAATAATGCCTTTACCAATGCTGCTGCAAAAGCCAATTTGCAATATGCCACAGAAGCTGCAAAAATATTGGGTCTGGTGCCCGATGCAGATTGGATGCTGGTGGCCAATAATATACCCATTCTTAAATTTCCGGATGGAGTTACTAAAGAACATGCAACATATAATGGAGAAGGTATTAAGCAAGGCGATGTAAACCTGCTGGCCTATCCTTTAAAAGAAATTACGGATGCAGCTACCATACGTAAAGATCTTGCTTATTACGAAACCCGCGTACCTACAGAAGGCACACCTGCCATGACGCAGGCGGTGTTCACTACGTTATATGCACGCCTGGGAGATGCAGAGAAAGCGTATTACTGGTTTAAAGATGCCTATCTGCCCAATCTCAATCCCCCATTCAGGGTAATTGCAGAAACCAAGGGCGGCACCAACCCGTATTTTGCCACCGGCGCCGGAGGTATTTTGCAAAGTGTACTTATGGGTTTTGGCGGACTGGAAATTACACCCCGTGGCATTACACAAATAAAATCGGTACTGCCCAAACATTGGAAGCGTATTACGTTAACCGGCATAGGCCCCGATAAAAAAACCTTTACCGTAAAGAATGAATAGAAATGGGTTACCGGCAGTAGTAATATTATTTGGCAGTGGTTGCCACCGGTTATCCCGATATTTCGGGGCCCGGTTTATCGGTAGTGTTAATGGCAACAAATTGGGGTATCTGCTTTGAGTATTGTTGTCTCTATCGTTTCTTTTCGCCAGGACGTCTTAAATAGTTTGCATACTTCTTTGTATAAAAAAGATAATCTAACCCAATTATATATTGGGTAAAATTGTATTTACCCGGCTGCTTATTTAAGATCGAAGCAGAATGAAAAGCAAGGTCCAGTCGCAACCTTTCGGCCAGTTTTATATTAATACCTGCACCGGCATTTAGAAATACGAGACCATTTTTCTTATACGGATTGTCATCTCCGCAAGTACAGTAATTACCCAGGTAAGGCGCCAGTTCTAAAAATGTAAAGGTGTTTTTGGTGTGAAAAAATTTCCATTGGTTAGTTAAGCCCACCATATAATAATGATTCTTTCCAGAAAGCTGGCCAGCGGTAAATATATTTTTAACATCAATACCTGCTCTGTAATGATTAGTAACATCGTATTGCAGGTTTAAGGCCCAGGTGGTTTCTGTAAAACGAGCATCTTTGCTGATGCCGTTTACAGATTCATTGTCTGGAATGACTGTTACGCTGCTACCAAAAACAACTGTTTTATTAAAAAATGTCTTTTCTTTAATTGCTTTGTTTTGTTGTGCAAAACAGTTGGTAATCAGTAAAAAGAGTAAAATAATGAGGGATAAGGTTTTCATAATGCTAACGTTTGTGTTATAGTTTGAATGGAGTAAGGCTTCGTTTATTTTGAAAATGCTGCTTAAAAAGAGAAGTTTTTATTTCTAAATTATTACTTATTTTGTGCTTGTATCTACACTAATTGCTTGAAAAAAATAGCTGCCATATCACTTCTTGCCGTGCTGCTCTTTAACTGGTGCGGTTACCGTTGGGTGGTTAACTATCTGCAGCAAAAGGCCGACCAACACCTGGTGGCACAATTAGATAATAACAATTACGCTGAAGAAGATTTAATAGAGCTGAAAGTGCCTTTAGAATTGCCTTACCAAACCGATTGGAAGGATTTTGAAAGGGTGGATGGTGATATTGAAATTGATGGCGTGCACTACAAATATGTAAAACGTAAAGTGCAGGATGGGCAGTTAATACTCAAATGCATTCCCAATACCACCAAACAAGATTTATTATCTGCCAGAGACCAGTTCTTTAAACTGGTGAACGATTTACAACAGGATAAACAAGCCACTAAAGAAAAATCTAAAAACGCACCAGTGGTAAAAAACAGTTTAAGTGAGTATGAAACCATACAAAACGCTGTTGTTGCGGCTCAAATACCGGTTCTTATCAATGTAGACTTTAACCTTTTTCAAAACACACTGCACACCTACTGGTTGCACCAATCTCCAGAGCAACCTCCGGAAACAATTGCATAATTATCTTTCTTTTTCGCTGTATCACTCAGGTTGGTATTACACATGTAATGCAATTTTTTACTTGTTGCTTAATGTACTGCCGCTGAAGTGTGCGACGCAACGATGCTCCTGCTTTTACCGGGGCTGATTAACCAAATTTTTCAATTTACTTACAATGAAATTATTATTTGCAACTATTGCTTTTGCAGTAGTATTTAGTGCCTGCCAAACCAAAGAATACGCTTCTTATACCAGTAACCCTGTTTTGTATTGCAAAACTGTAAAGAACCTGAACAATGCGGTTTTGGGTAATAATTTTCCGCCCATGATTGCCAGCCGTATTTATGCGTATTCAACCATTGCCGCGTATGAAGTGGTAGCTGTGGGGGATGCCCGTTTTCAATCATTAGCCGGGCAGATTAAACATTTGCCTGCGTTGAAACATGGTGATACTGCAAATGTAAATTTTCAATTTGCTGCTTTGCTGGCTTTTTGCAAAGTAGGCGAAGCACTTACTTTTCCGGAAGGAAGCATGACGGATTATGTGGCAAAAATAAATGCAGCAGCTGATAGTGTGGGGATGCCTGCTGCAGTAAGTGCCGCATCAAAATTGTTTGCAGATACTATTGCCAATCAGATTTTAGCCTGGAGTAAGAAAGATAATTATGCACAAACACGTTCTGCCTCTAAATATACGGTAACACAGGAAGAAGGCCGCTGGGTGCCCACCCCTCCGATGTATGCATCTGGTGTTGAGCCGCATTGGAATGAAATACGCACCCTGGTATTAGATTCTGCCAGCGAGTGCATGCCGGTGCGCCCGCCCGTGTATAACGTAACCAATAAAAACGGCGAGTTTTATAAATACCTGCTGGAAGTAAAAAGTGTAGGCGACAGTTTAACCGAAGAGCAAAAGCATATTGCCGATTTTTGGGATGATAATCCGTTTAAGTTAAACGTGGTGGGCCATGTAATGTATGCCACCAAAAAGTTTTCACCTCCGGGGCATTGGATGAATATTGTAGGCATTGCGGCACAAAAAGCCAATGCAGATTTTAATACCACTGTTGCGGCATATGCACACACTGCTATTGCTTTGTTTGATGGGTTCATCAGTTGCTGGGATGAAAAATACCGCAGCAATTATGTGCGGCCAGAAACTGTTATCAGCAAATACCTTTCACAAAGCTGGCAACCCTATATTCAAACACCGCCTTTTCCTTCTTACACCAGCGGGCATGCCACCATTTCTGCAGCGGCTGCAGAAACCATGACCTATTGGTTTGGCGATAAATTACAATTTACAGATACTTCTTTACTGGAATTTGGTATTAAAAACCGGGAGATTACTTCTTTCCGTAATGCTGCAGTAGAAGCTGGCATGAGCCGCTTGTACGGGGGCATTCATTATCGTTTTGATAATACTGCCGGCAATACTGCCGGTACCAAAGTGGGTGTTTTAGTAGTAAACCGCCTGCATTTAAAAAAATAGCCAATGGCTGCAAAGCAAACTAACTATGCGATTTAAATTATTATTACTTATAACAGTTATTATAGTAACTGCACAGCAAGTTCATGCACAAGGTTGCGTGGCTGTGCGCAGCAACGGTGCGGTATGCACCAAACCTGGTTTAAACAGCAGTAATGGTAAAGGCTGGCAATTAAATACCAGCTACCGTTATTTTCATTCTTATAAACATTTTGTAGGTACAGCAGAGCAAAAAGAAAGAGTAGAAAAGAAAACAGATGTACGCAACTGGCAATCGGCTTTTGATATTACTGTAGTGCGCCACCTTAGCAACCGTTGGGCATTAAGCGCCAGCCTGCCCATTATTTCTAATGTTCGTTCTTCTATGTATGAACATTATGGCAATAGCAGCACAAACCCCAATGCCCGCCAATCTACCTACTCATTTGGTGTAGGCGATATGCGACTGAATGCCTATTACTGGTTGATTGACCCTTCTAAAAAATCAAAAGGAAATATACAGGCAGGACTTGGTATTAAATTACCTACCGGAGATTACCGCGTAAATGATTTTTTTCATAAAAACGATACCACACAGGTATTGGGCCCGGTAGATCAGTCCATTCAATTAGGAGATGGCGGCACAGGTTTTATTGTTGAGTTAAATGGTTATTACAACATTAGTAAAACCATAAGTGTGTATGGTAATGTATTTTATTTATTAAACCCCAGAGAACATAATGGGGTATCTACTGCAAGAGGCGGCACCCCCAGTGCTACTGCAATAACTTATGGCACGGCTGTTATGAGTGTGCCAGACCAGTACATGTTACGCGGCGGCGGTAATTTTAATTTTAATAAACTAACTGTAAGCGCCGGTATCCGTATGGAGTGTGTTCCTTCAGAAGATTTAATTGGTGGCAGCAGCGGCTTCAGAAGACCCGGTTATATTATTTCTGCAGAACCCGGTGTATTGTACCAGGCAAAAAAAGTAAGCTGGTTTGCTACGGTGCCGGTTGCATTAGAACGTAACCGCACACAAAGCGTATCTGATAAATTACGCACTAAGGCTACCGGTGTATTTACACAGGGAGACGCGGCTTTTGCAGACTACTCCATTAATATTGGCTGCAGCTTTAAACTATAATTGGTTTTTTATTTAACCAGCCACATCGCTTCACTCAGCATTGTTGCGTGGCACCCATAAGGAGGATGGGGGG
>JANRMC010000081.1:0-28318 GCA_033761915.1 Flavihumibacter sp. | reverse complement strand
TTGCACTATATTGCTGTTACGGCACAGGGTAGCCCTGGTAAAGGCAATACTTATCGCCTGCGCATGCCTTTTCACCAGATTGATACAATTATAAAATGGGCGGCTGAAATAAATGCACTGGTGTTTATAGATATACAAGTGGGCCATAGCACCCTGCAAAGCGAAGTGCCGCAGTTTGAAAAATATTTTAAAATGCCCAATGTGCATTTTGGTATAGACCCTGAGTTTAGTATGAAGGGCGGACAAAAGCCCGGCGCTGCCATTGGTACTTTTGATGCGGCTGATATTAACTACACTACCGAGTACCTGGCAAAAATTGTAAAAGAAAATAACCTGCCGCCTAAAATGCTGGTGGTACACCGGTTTACACAAGGTATGGTTACTAACTACAAACAAATTAAACTGCGTCCGGAAGTACAAATTATTATGGACATGGATGGTTGGGGACAACAGGCCCGTAAGATTAATACCTATAAAAATTTCATACACCGGGAACCCATACAGTTTACCGGCTTTAAGTTGTTTTATAAAAATGATTTCAGAGAAGCCAATAGCCGTATTATGACGCCGGAAGAAGTATTGAAGCTGAAACCAAGACCTATGTATATTCAATATCAGTAAATAGATAAGTAAAATGATTAAATAAGTAATAAAAGAAAATGCCAGCAACAAATTGCTGGCATTTTCTTTATACAATTTACAGAAGATTACTTCAATGTTTTCAGCAAGTCTTCGTTCAGTTTTACGTAATCATCGTTTTTGGCAGCTTTTGCCAGCTCAATAGATTTATTGGCAGTAGCAATAGCATCTGCTTTTCTGCCCAGCTTTGCCAGGCAATTGGCTTTTTGGTGGTATACCCAAAAGGCACTGGGGTTTTGTTCAATGGCTTTATCAAACCATCCCAATGCTGTTCCCAGGTCTTTGCCATTATCCATATAATACATGGCGGCATTAAAGTAGGGCTTATTGTCTTTGTTCATTATCTGGTCAATCTGTGCCATTACTTTCTTTTCCACTTCTGTGCTGATGGGCAGAATAACCAATGTGTTTTCCCAAAACAGGTGCAGCTCGCAGCTATTGGCTTTAACGCTGGCAAGGGTAGCGGTAAAGGTTTCAATAGTCATGGGTAAGGCAATGGGTTTTACATCCACACGCACCACATCGCTTTCCTGTTTGTAAGCGGCCGGAGAAGTTACATCCAGTTGTTTGGTAATAATCATCGTCCAGCTTTCTTTACCGGGTATGCTTAATAAACCATACTTACCGGCTTTAATGGCAGTGCCGCCAATAGTAACATCATCGCTAAAAGTAAGCGTGGTAGCCTGGTTGGCACCGGTACGCCATACTTTACCAAAAGGTACCAGATCTCCAAATACTTTACGGCCTTTCATATTGGGGCGGCTGTAAGACATTTCAATGGTGCCCAAACCAAAATCTTGTTTAAAAGTTTGTGTGCTGCTGGGTTGTGGTGTTCTTAATGTTTGTGCATGAGCCGTACATAAAGTTCCGGCAACGCATAAGGCCAAAAAAAGCTTTTTCATCAGTATATTTTTATGGTTTAACAATAAAGGTGCATGATGTTTTAAAAAGGCAAAAAAGCATGCAACAAATTCAGGCAGCAAAAATAGGGGAATGGCCGGTACTGCCATGAAGCAGTTATGCAGATATATGATAAGCGGATATTAAAACCGTACAATAACTGCGGCGCGGGTTTTTCTGCCAGAGAGTAATTTCCAGGAAGGGCCTTCTTTTACCAGCCGGATGGCCTCGGCATCTAATTGTGGTTGTAACGATTTTTCTATGCGAAAATCTTTATAAGCTCCTTTGCTGTTTACTTCAAAACTCAGCACCACATCACCATGCAGGCTTTGCAAACTATCTGGCACCCGTTTGTTTTTTTCAAGGTAGGCATTGTAGTCGTCCATACCTATAGAAGGGCTGGCTTGTTGTACTGCACCGTTTAATTTAGAATTACGTGGTACGGTGTTACTGCTTTTTTTCTTATCGCTGCCATAACCTGCCACCACCACTTCGTTCAGGTTGCTGTTAGTGGGTTGCAGCAGAATGCGGTTATTGTAATTAACATCGTTTCTTAATTGCAATTGCTGGGTTTGAAAGCCAACCGATGAAACAGAAGCCAATGCCACAGAGTCATTAAAATTGAAACTGAAATTACCCAGCTTATCAGTTTGGGTAATTATATTATTTTTTTCTCCCTCCAGTTTAACAATGGCACCGGCAACCGGTTGGTTCATGGGGTCCAGCACAATACCGTTAATACGATTAGACAAAAAGTTATTATTTGTTACCAATCTCTTAGCTTCTTGTTCATTAGCAGGCGCTGTTTTTTTTGCCAATGCTTCTTTGTTGGTTTCAGCAGCTGCAGAACGGGTTTTTGCATCATCTGTGGCAGCAGCTGCCGGCGTACTAATGGCCACATCTGCATCCGGTGGCAGGCTTATAGAATCGCGGGCAACTGTTGTTGCTTCCCTTTTAATGGTAAAAGAAGAAGGTTTGGGCATTTTTGTTTCTGTAAATGCCAGCGTACTGTTTACAGTAGTATCTGTATTTATTAATGACTGGGTAACACTCACCGTATCTGTTGCTGTATTACCGGTAGCAGGTATGTTTTTGTTTACAGTGGCTATTGCTTCTTTTTGCTTAGCTGTAAAAAATAATTGGTATGCCAGCACACTGCTGCCTATTAATAAAACCGCCGCGGCTGCTGCACGCCACCATTTTGTTTTAGGCAAGGCCACCACTTTTTTATCGCTTATTCTTTCTGCTAACCTGCTGGTTAATTCTTCCAATGCAGGTGCTGCCGGTTTGTTGGTATAGCGGTAGCCTTCCAGCGCATCGGCTAAAAACGGATCATCCATGGCTGCTTTTTCCAGCGCATGCATTTGCGTGGGTGTCAGTTGCCCCTTCCAGTATTTTTCAATATCGGTAGCGGTATAATTAATATGGTTGCTGTTATGGCTCATTATTGTTAATCCATTATGCCACTGGCAATTTTTTCTTTTTTCTCCATACAAATTTTCAAATTACGGCGGCCATTCTGTATCAGGCTGCGTACTTTATTCCAATCCATGCCGGTAAGGGCTGTTATTTCATTGTAGCATTTTTGTTGCAGGTAAAACAGTTCCACTACTTTGCGTTGTTCTTCCTGCAGGGTTTGCAGGCAGGCTTCCAGTTGTGTAAACTGCTGTTCTTTCTGCAGCTCGCCATTCAGATGCATTTCTTCTCCGTTTTGCACAAGCTGCTCATCTATACTAATCACTTTTTTATTTTTACGGCTGCGCAACTGCATCAGGCAGTAATTTTTGGCAAGGGTATATAGCCAGCTTTTAAAATTATCCACCTCGTGTTTTTGCAGTTTTACCACCAGTTCTTCAAACACCTGCATTACGGCATCTTTAGCATTTTCACTATCCTCCAGGTATTTTAAACAAACGCCATACACCAGGTCCATATAACGCTGGTACAAGCTACCCAATACCTCTAAATTACCGGTTTGCTGGTAGGCAAGCACCAATTCTTTATCGGTGGTTACTGGGTTTGATATGTTCTTTAAAAAAGACAATGGCAATGGTGTTACTGGCATTGGGTACAAGGCCCGGCATCGTTGTGTCACTCACTTGTACCACACAATAGTATGCAACATTTTGTGCAATGTGTTATGAGCGGTTTATTAAAGATGCAGGGGGCCACCTTTTCGCTGCATAAAGATATGCGGTACAAGAGTGCGACGCAAGATTGCTGCTATTGTTACTGCTGCCGGTTACAAAATAGGTTAAAAAAAATTTCTTTTACAGTTTATGTAATTGTTTTTGGTGTGGCATCTTTTTAATACTGTTTCATTTTTCAAAAAAAAGTATAGTCATGATAAACAAATTTTCTAAAACCACTTTGCTGTGGTTACTGGCCGGAGGCTGCACGGTTGCGGCTGTGGCATTTACGGTTAAAAAAGCAAAACCGATAAAGCATGATGCAATAAGTTGTGCCAAACATGCACCACAGACCGGCTGTGTTTTTAAAACCTTATTGGGGTTGGAGGCCTATGATACAGCCACCCTGCATAAGAATAAAGAAATGGTGAATGCCGCTTTAAAAAAGGGTTTAAGCTGGATAGACAAAGCACAAGGCAATGATGGAGGATGGGGTGCCGGCAGCCATTACAATCAACAGGTAACCGACCCGCATGCGGTGCCGTCTGACCCGGCTACCACGGCCCTTGTGGAAATGGCGCTGTTGCGCAACGAACAACACACAGGTAACAGTGCATATGCCATTGCTTTTGAAAAAGGCGTACACTATCTGTTGAATGCCGTTGAACAAACCCCGTTGCAGGCGGCAACTATCACGCAACTGCAAAACACACAACCACAAACCAAACTGGGCCGCAATATAGATGTGATTTTAACGGCACAGTTCTTTACTAATTATCTGCAGCAGAGCAAAACCATTGTGGTAAAAAAAGACAGGCTGCAAAAAGCATTGCAGCGTTGCGTGGCCATGATAGAAAAAGCACAGGATACCGATGGTGGCTGGAAGGATGGAGGCTGGGCACCGGTATTGCAAAGTGCATTGGCCAATAATGCACTTGAAACAGCCAGAGATGCAGGAGCAAAAGTTGATAGCAGCATACTTACTAAAAGCCGCGATTACCAGAAAGGAAATTTTGATGTAAACACCAATAATGCCGTAACCGGTAAAGCTGCAGGGGTATTATTATATTCTGTAAGCAGCAGTGCCCGTGCCACAGCTAAAGAAGCGCAACTGGCAGAAGTGGTGGTGGCGCAGGCTAAAAAAGAAGGCAAGTTGAAAACAGAAGATAAGGTAACCAAAGAAAACCTGGTGAAGGCGGGTATGGATAATGCCAGTGCAGAAAAAGCGGTGGCTGCTGTAAAAATTCGCGGGGCAGCCAGTGTAAAAGCACAGGATAAAAATGTGCTGGCTGGGTTTGGCAACAATGGCGGCGAAGAATACCTGAGTTTTTTAATGACCGGAGAATCGTTAATCATCAGCGGCGATAAGGATTGGGTAAAATGGTACGATGAAACCACCAGCCGCCTGCTGCAGATACAAACTAATGATGGCAGTTGGCAGGGACACCATTGCATCACCAGTCCGGTATTTTGTACGGCCACCTGCTTGCTGATATTGAGTATTGATAAAGACATTGAGTTTTTTATTAAAACCAAATAATAAGCAAGCCAATACTGGTTGCTATTTAAACACATAAAACTTTTTATATGAACCCCAAACTGCAATTGCATATACCCACGCCCTGTCATGAAAACTGGAATGCTATGACACCACAAGAGCAGGGCCGTTTTTGTAATGCCTGTGCTAAAGTGGTGGTAGATTTTAGTATGATGACGGATAAGGAGGTGCTGGATTATATGGCCAATGCCAGCAGCAGTGTTTGTGGCCGTATGAGTACGGAGCAATTGGCAAAACCTTTACAGGCATACCCTGCTGCAAGAGGTTATGGCTGGAAGTATATGTGGAGTTTGCTGGTAGGTTCTTTTTTAATGACGACGAAGAGTTATGCGCAGGGCAAAGTAATTACTCAAAAGCCAAAAACAACGCAGCTGCCACCGGTAATGAGGATGGGTGCTGTGGCATATACGCAGCCGGATAAAAAGTCTGTACCGGTAAAATTGGAAGGAATGGTTGTGGATGAAAACGGTGAACCTATTTCATATGCATCTGTAATTATTAAAGGAACCACAAAAGGAACCATGGCAAATGAGAAAGGTTTTTTTAGTATGCCGGTTCTTAAAATTGATAACAATGATTTTTTAATGATCAGCGCTGTTGGGTATGAGCCTTTAACTATAGCAGTAAATAGCGGTGTACCTGAAATAAAAAAGGATACTGGTAGTAATGAAGCCTATATAGTGATGAGATATAAAATGGTTACGATGATGCCACAGGTGATGGGTGAGGTGGTGGTTTGTTCAAATCCGGTACTCAAAGAACTGGAAGGATATGCTGGCGCAGTTACTGTAGTTAGAAAAAAAACATACACCAAGCGGGTAATAGATACACTTAAAGCGCCATTTATAAACACACAGGTAAAACTCTATCCAAACCCGGTTAACCGCAACAGCAATTTTAAAATTGAATTTAATATTAAAGAAGCGGGCCATTATAATATTGAGTTTACCGATGGAAGCGGTAAACTGATTCACCGGGCCACCGTAAACCTGATGTATAAAAACCAACTGGAAAGTTTTCCGGGGGCTATTTTTAGCACAGCAGGTGTTTACTATGTAAGCGTTACCGGAAAACAAAATAAAAAAATACCGGCAGCAAAAATATTGGTACAATAGTTTTTTTGGGGAGGGTAACAATTGAGAAGAGTCGTGGCATGCCACGGCTTTTTTATTTAAAACCCGGATGGTATTTGTGTAGTGTTTCCCGCAGATACTCCCGGTCGAGGTGCGTATAAATTTCTGTGGTGGTGATGCTTTCATGGCCCAGCATTTCCTGCACGGCCCTCAGGTCGGCACCGCCTTCAACCAAATGAGTGGCAAAAGAATGGCGGAAGGTATGCGGCGATATATTCTTTTTGATGCCTGCCGCTTTTACCAGGTCTTTTAATAATAAAAAAATCATTACCCGGGATAGCTGGCTGCCGCGGCGGTTGAGGAATAAAATATCATCGTTGCCGGGTTTAATGGTAATATGGGTGCGAATGTCTTTTTTGTAGATGCCAATGTATTTAACAGCGCTGCTGCCAATTGGCACCAGCCGTTCTTTATCGCCTTTGCCCACCACCCGTATAAAACCCACTTCTAAATGCAGGTTAGAAATTTTCAGATTTACCACCTCACTTACCCGCAGGCCGCAACTGTACATGGTTTCTAAAATAGCTTTGTTGCGGCCACCTTCCGGTTTGCTTAAATCTATTTGTGCAATAATCTGTTCTATCTCTTCAAAACTTAATACATCGGGCAGGGCTCTTTTTAATTTGGGGGCTTCTAATAAAATGGTGGGGTCGGTATTGCAAACCTGTTCTAATAAACAATACTTATAAAAAGCCCGCAAGCCAGAAATAACGCGTGCCTGAGAAGTGGGGGCTATGCCTAACTGCACAATGGCAGCAATAAAAGACTGCAGTTGCTGCAGACTTACCTGCTCTGGTGTAACCATGGTGCCGGATGCCTGCAGAAACCGGGTGAATTTTTCCACATCACGCAGGTAGGCCTCTACGGAGTTACCGGATAATGATTTTTCTAATTGCAGGTAGGCTTTAAATCCTTTTTTATAGGCATCCCACATTATTGTGTAAATATTTTCATGCAATATAGTTTCTTAGCTTATTTTCGGCAATCGTTTATTTTAAATAGCACATAATTCTTAAAAACAGTACCATCAACTATGCAGCTTTTCACGCTTCGTTCATTTAAACAACTAATAGGCAAAAACAGAAGAAGGTTTCGTTTGTTTTTAACGCGGATTGATAAGAAAACACCCCGTAATATTAAAGAACTGGCCACTACAGCAGACAAAGAAGTTTGGCAGGAAGTGGATTGCCTGAGTTGTGCTAATTGCTGCAAAACCATGTCGCCCACGTTTACGCCTGCTGATCTTAAAAGAATTTCTGCCCACTTTAACCAGACGGTGGATGAGTTTAAAGAAAAATGGTTGTACAAGGAACGTGGTACCGGAGATTGGATGAATGTAAAACAACCCTGTCAGTTTTTAAATCTGAAAGATAATAAGTGCAGCATCTATGCTATTCGTCCCGAAGACTGCGCTGGCTTTCCGCACCACGATAAAAAGAAGCTTACTGATTTTACGCATGTGTACAAACAGAATGTTGAATACTGCCCCGCTACCTACCGCTGGGTAGAAAAAATGATGGCAGCGGTGAATGATGGGAAGTGAAAAGTAAATAAGCAGATAGGTTGAAGTTTCTGTTTAAGACTTGTTATTTAAAAAAGATACACGTCTTCAATTAAAAAATATTCTGCGCCAGACGGATGCAGGCTTACAGATAATACATCATACTGTACTTTTTTCCATTGAGGTTGCTGTTGCAGGTATGCACTACCTGCGTTCATTAATAACTGCAGCTTTTTTTTATGTACGCCTTCTTCCGGTAAACCAAAGTTTTTGGTGCGCCTTGTTTTTACTTCCACAAAGTGCAGGGTTTCATTTTTTGTGGCAATAATATCAATTTCCCAATGGCCGTGGCGCCAGTTTTGATGCAGCAGGGTATATCCCTTTTGCTGCAGGTATTGTGCGGCTAACTGTTCGCCTTCTTTACCGGTATGGTTATGTTTTGCCAATGTTTTGTTTTATTTTACCGCCCGTTTATCAGCAGCGGTTACTGTTTTATCTTTGCTGCCACCTGCATTGCCGATGAAGTGATTGCGACGCAAGGGTGATGCTATGAAAGACGAACGCTGGTCATTCAAAAATAATTTATTTAAGTATTGCATACATGATTTATACACTCACAGGTAAGATACAACACTATCAATGGGGCGGTGCCCATTTTATACCACAGTTGCTGCAGCAGCCCAATGCTGCGCAGCAACCTTGTGCAGAGTATTGGCTGGGGGCCCATGTGAACGCACCATCGCTGGTAAACAATACCACACCGCTTACTGATTTTTTTGCACAGCAGCCAGCAACTTTGGGTGAAAAAGTAGCCGCCGATTTTAAACGACTGCCTTACCTGTTAAAAGTGTTGGATGTAAAAGATATGCTGAGCATACAGGTGCACCCCAGCAGGGCCAATGCCATTAAAGCCTTCGCTGCAGAAAACGAAAAAGGCATACCAATAAATGCACCCCATCGCAACTACAAAGATGATAACCATAAGCCGGAGCTGATGGCAGCACTAAGCGAGTTCTACCTGTTGCACGGCTTCAGGCCAGCAAAAAAACTGATGGCTTTATTACAGGCAATACCCGAACTGAATTTTTTAGAACCGGTGTTTACAAAAGGCGGCTATAAAAAATTATATGAAACCGTCATGCTGATGGATGCAGCCATGGTTACAGAAAAGCTGCAGCCTTTATTAGACCGCATCATTCCATTATACCATGCGGGTAAATTAGAAAAAACACATCCTGATTTTTGGGCAGCACGGGCAGCCATTACTTATAACCAGCCGGGTATTACAGACCGTGGTATATTCTCTGTATACCTCTTAAACCTGGTACGTTTGCAACCGGGTGAAGGCATTTTTCAGGATGCAGGTATTTTACATGCTTATTTGGAAGGACAGAATATTGAAATTATGGCCAACAGCGATAATGTGTTGCGAGGCGGATTAACCCCCAAACATATTGATGTGGCAGAACTGATGCAGCATGTTAGCTTTACACCTACAGAGCCAGCTGTGGTACATGCAAAATCGGTGGCTGCATTTGAAAAAGTATATAAAACACCCGCACCCGATTTTGAATTAAGTGTGTTGCAACTGAGTGACGGAGCAAGCGGCACCATTAATACGGGCAGCGCCACAATTTTACTGGCAACAAAAGGAGCGGTTACGGTAACAGAAGCGGATACCACACTTACTATCAGTGCCGGACAGGCTTTTTTAGCTACTGCCAATAGCCGGTTTATGTTAGAAGCAAGCGCCAATACAGTTTTGTACCGGGCGGCTGTGCCGGTGGTATGATTGTGGAATATTTTAAAGCGCCAATAGTCTTTTTCCGCTATTTTTGCAGGGTTCTTTAAGAGATAAAAGTATAATTATAGCAAGCATGAAATCGAATAAATCAATTGTTTGGGCTTTTGTAGCATTAGTGGTTATTGCGGCGTTATACCGTATTATTCCAAACCGCCCATTGGGTTTTGCACCCCAGTTTGCCATTGCTTTATTTGGCGGTGCTATGATAAAAGATAAAAAATGGGCTTTTGCATTACCCGTGTTATCTATGTTTTTATCAGATCTGTTATACCAGGGTTTATACACAGCCGGTTTATCTGATATTAAAGGTTTTTACAGCGGCATTTACGAAAACTATATTTTAATAGCAGCGGTAACCGTGTTTGGCTTTTTTATGAAGCAACCCAACTTAGCCCGTGTTACCGGTTATTCAATTGTTGCACCAACCACTTTTTTTATTGTATCTAACTTTTTGGTATGGCTGGGCGGTGGTATAGATATTACCACACAATTGCCCCTTGCAAAAAGCTGGGCTGGTTTAATGCAGTGCTATGCACAGGCATGGCCTTTTTATGCAGGCTCTGTTATCGGCACCCTGGTGTTTAGCGCTATTTTGTTTGGCGGTTATTATGTAATTGCCCGCAATCAATCAAAAGTTGCGGTGGCATAAATAATAATGGCTGTTTAATAATATTAAGAACGGGAAGCGAAGCTTCCCGTTCTTGTTTTATATAACCAGCAGTATCTCTTTATTGCACCCGCTGTTGCGACGCTCCGTTCAACAGCAGTAAGCGTGGCAGCAATTATTATTCAAAAATTTCAAAAACATGTTTGTGTATGTTTTGTGCCATGCGTTCCATGGGTAAATCGTTGGCATCGCCGCCAAACGGATCTTCAATTTCTTCTGCAATTAGTTCTAAGCTGGCTAACACATAAAAAATAAACGCCACTACCGGCACCGCATAATATCCCAGGCTGAATACATAACCCAAGGGCAGCGTCATTACATAAATAAAGATGAACTTCTTTAGAAAAATACTATAAGAAAAAGGGATGGGGGTATTCTTAATCCGTTCACAGGCGCCGCAGATATCAGTAAAAGATTGCAGCTCTGCATTTAGTGTGTACAATTCGTGCCCGTTAATAATTCCATCTTTGTGCAGGGCATAAATTTTTTTTGTAATTAATGCCGCCACCTGGTTGGGTATGTGTTTGCTTTTATCAATTCTTTCATACAGCTCCGGATGATCGTCAAACAATTCTGTCTCCAGCTTTTTATTCATCAGGTGGTGTTTTAAAGCAAAGGCGTAAGCAGGTATTATCTTTTTAAAAAACTCGCGGTCTTTGCTGTTATCCGCTGGTATCAATGCGGCTAGTTTTAATGCCAGGTTGCGACTGTTATTTACCAGCGATCCCCATAGTTTGCGCCCTTCCCACCAGCGGTCGTACGCTGTATTGGTACGAAAAACCAACAGCATTGAAATAACAAAACTGAGAATGCCGTGCATTACCGGCAGGTTTTTTAAATGATTGTCATCGGAAAGTTTCAGCACATTTACTTCCAGGTAGGCTACACCGGCAGCGTATAAGGCAATAGCAATTATTAAAGGCAGTAATTGCCGGAAGGTATCTGACTTATGAAAACGAAATATAAACGAAAACCAATCTTTGGGGTTGTACTGAACCATGCGTTGTTTTTAGGCGGTAAAAATAAGTATAAATAAGAATGGGCTGTTGGGTATTGCACGGCGCTGAAAGCGACAGGAAGTGTATCTCGATTTTTTGATCGGTGCAAGAGCTGTTACTTGCTCCCTGAAGTGTTGCCGTTAACAGGTGCGACGCAACTACTGTTGCTATTGTTACTGCTGCCGGCAACAAAAAAATAGCCACGCTTTGGGCGTGGCTATTACTATTGTAAGCAGGTTGATTATAATGTTTTCAACACATCGTTCATGCTTCTTACGGCTGCGGCGCTTTTGTTAAACTCAGCCTGTTCTGCATCGTTCAGTTTAAAGTCAATTATTTTTTCCCAACCATTTTTGCCAATGGTTACAGGTACACCCAGGCAAATATCGCTGTGGCCATATTCACCTTCCAGGCTTACGCAGCAGGTAAATAATTTTTTCTCATCGCGTACGATGCTTTCTACTAAAGCAGCACCGGCAGCACCGGGTGCATACCATGCTGAAGTGCCAATTAATTTGGTTAAAGTGGCACCGCCCACCATGGTATCTGCAATAATTTGTTTTTGCTGTTCTTCAGTTAAGAAGTTGGTAACGGGTACGCTGTTCCAGGTAGCAAAACGTATTAATGGAATCTTGGTAGTATCTCCGTGACCACCTACCACTACGGCATTTAAATCTGCAGGGCTGCAATTTAAATGCTGGCTTAACTGATATTTAAAACGGGCACTGTCTAAGGTGCCGCCCATACCAATGATGCGGTTTTTAGGTAAGCCGGTAGCGGTTAATGCCAGGTAGGTCATTGTATCCATGGGGTTGCTGATAACAATGAGGATGGCATTGGGAGAATATTTTAAAATGTTTTCTGCAACGCTTTTAACAATACCGGCATTTACACCAATCAGCTCTTCGCGGGTCATACCTGGTTTGCGGGGTAAGCCGCTGGTAATAACCACCACATCGCTGCCGGCTGTTTTACTGTAATCGTTGGTACTGCCGGTAATTTTAGTATCAAAACCTAAAAGGGTGGCGGTTTGCATCATGTCTTGTGCTTTACCTTCGGCAACGCCTTCTTTAATGTCAAGTAATACTAATTCTTCGCAAAGTTCTTTACGGGCAATATTATCGGCACAGGTTGCACCCACGGCACCGGCACCTACTACAGTAACTTTCATGCTAAAAAAAATTTTATTGAGTGTGGTAAAATTGTTTGTGGCGCAAAGGTAGGGCTGAATGTGTAAGCAGGTAAAAGAATTAAAAGTTTTTTTTAATAACCATCATTTGTACTTGGGCCAAGTACTGCTGGTTATTTGCCGTCAAAAGCATCCAGTATTTTTTTTACAGGGCGGTTGCCATCAAAAATGGTTAACAGGTTTCCGGCTTTATCGTACAATGCCAGGTAGGGCAGGTTTTGCATTTTAAAGAAGGGTGGCAAAAAGAATTTAGTATCTCTGCCCACTTTTATATTGGGGTAATTGCCCAGTTTATAAGTTTGGTAAAAGGTAATCAGCTCTTCCATGGGTTGGTAAGTGGCCATTACAATTTGTACATCTTTAAACTGGTTAATGTCTTTTAATAAATCATCTGTCTGGTGCTTACAATGATCGCAGGTGGGAGAGAAGTACATGAGCAATAACTTACCCTTGGGCATTTTGTCTTTGGTAAGATGGTTATTATCGGGTTGCAGCAAATCAAAAGGTGGTACGGTTGGAAACTTAAGATACGGTGCTTTGATAGTATCTTTTTGTGCGGCGGCTGAAAAGGGTACACCAACAGCAATTACTAATACGAGTAATAAATAGCTTGCTTTATTCATGGCTCAAAAATAATTGTTTACGGGTTAGTGCATAAAACATGCCTGAAAAATGAAAATAAATTTGGAGGTTTACGAAAATTCCGTAGATTTACGAAAATTTCGTAGATATGCTGGAAAAGCTGACACAACAGGAAGAGGAAGCGATGCAGGCCGTTTGGCGGGCAGGAGAGGGAAATGTAAAAACCTTTTTAGATTTTTTGGATGAGCCATTGCCCTATACCACGCTGGCTTCTACCATAAAAAATCTGGAGAAGAAAGGATACATCAGCAGCAGGTTGGTGGGTAATGTTTATTTATATAAACCGGCTATTGAAGCAGAAGAATATAAAAAGAAGTTTATGAATGGGTTTGTAAAAGAATACTTTGATAACTCATACAAGCAGTTGGTAAACTTTTTTGTTACCCAAAAGAAATTAAGTCCGCAGGAATTGAAAGAAATATTAAAACTGATAGAGGAAGAAAAAGGGTAGCCGGTAACAACGGTAAAAAAAACAACTGAATTTTTTAAAAAACAGCATTTACAATCATGCAATTTGTATTAGAATACCTGTTAAAGTTCAGCATCAGTGTGGCTGTAATGTATCTTTTTTACAGGGCTGTTTTGCGGCCGCTTACTTTTTATAAGTGGAACCGCTTTTACCTGCTGGGTTACGGGTTGCTTTGTTTTGTAATACCATTTATTAATATAACACCTTGGGTGCAGCAGCGTAGTTTATTAAATGCGCAGCTAAATCAAACACTGCCCGCCATAGATTACAGCAGTTTATTACAACTGCAAACCGTACAACAAAACTGGTGGCAGCAATTTAGTATTTCAGATATGGTATGTGTGCTGGTAATTACCGGCAGCCTGGTAATGCTGGTAAGAATGCTGCTGCAATTTGCATCGCTGCAAAAAATACAGGCAAAAGGCCGTCGCTTAAATACCGGTGAAGCCATTCATTTTTTTGAAACAGCTGCTTCTGTGTCTCCGTTTTCTTTTGGTAATAATATTTATTTTAATCCGCAACTGCACAGCACTGCAGAACTGGAACGTATGCTGCAACACGAGATTGTGCATGTTAAACAACGCCATACGGCCGACCTGATGGTGGCAGAAATTATTTGCATTATTAACTGGTTTAATCCCTTTGCATGGTTATTGCGTCATGCATTGCGCCAGAACTTAGAGTTTTTAGCCGATAATGAAGTGTTGCAAAACGGAGTGGATAAAAAGCAGTACCAATACCTGCTGGTAAAAGTTGCCGGAAACAATCAATTTAGTATAGCCCATCATTTTAACTTTTCATCACTTAAAAAACGTATAGCCATGATGAACAAAATTAAAACTACACGCATGCACTTAACCAAGTTTTTATTTGTACTGCCGGTACTGCTTTTAGTATTACTGGCTTTCCGGCAACACCAGCAGGCGCCGCCGGCACCGGTAATAACCATTGCGCAAAAAGATACGCTGCCTGCGCCACCACCGCCCTCCCCAGCCAAACTGGCGCAGCCACCATCAGAAGAAATAGTAGTACAGGGAAAACCCTTGTATAATAAACAGGGTTACCAAATTACGGTTGCAGATAATAATGGAGAGTGTGTGGTAATTGTAAAAGACAAAAACAGGAAAATTGTAAAGGCCATACAACTGACAGAATGGAATGCCAATGAAAATTATTATACCAATTTGTATGGTCATGTTCC
Organism: Flavihumibacter sp.; assembly: GCA_033761915.1. Classification (GTDB taxonomy): domain Bacteria; phylum Bacteroidota; class Bacteroidia; order Chitinophagales; family Chitinophagaceae; genus JACMLD01. Next base: position 13,488 of record JANRMC010000081.1, on the reverse strand, counting down.
GCCGCCACCACCACCGCCGCCAGCACCCAAGGCAGTAGTAACACCAGCTGCAGCAATAGAAGTACAGGGTGTGCCACTGAAACCTGATGCCGTTGCACCGGTTAAACCGGCAGTACCTTACAAGGAGGCTATTAAAGTGGTTCCTGCCGTGAGTTATAATAAGCCGCAACCGGCTAAAGAGCCCTTATATGTAATAGATGGCGTAGGGCAAGCCAAAGATGCTGATGTATTGAAAAAGCTAAACCCAAACGATATTGCCCGTATTGATGTTTTAAAAGATGCTGCTGCCACAAAAGCTTATGGCGAGGCCGGTAGTAACGGAGTGATAATGATTACCACCAAAAAAGCAGAGGCTTCTAAAAACCTGCTGAACAATTTTAACGGCCTGGTTATTTTAAATGGCGTTGAAATGAGTAAAGAAAATTTTCAGAAGAGAACTATAAAGCCGGAAAATATATTATCGGTGGATGTATATAAAGACCAGAAAGCCGTAGAAAAATTTGGGGAGAAAGGTAAGAACGGAGTTATTGAAATTAAAACCAAAATGATAACCAAAATAGTAAACGGTGTTATACAGGTTACTTATGCTGATGATGATGGCTGCTAATGCTTTAAGATGATTTTATAAAATACTTGTTGCTACGCTTTGTTTAACCGGGCTACTGCCGTTGAACTGAGCGTAGCAACGATGTTTAATAGCAGTACTGCCGCTGGTTTACACCCCAAAAACAGCTTTTAAATGCGTTTTGCCCGCAAACCTTTTTACTGTAGCTTTGCCGCCACTTAATTAATTATCAAATTTTCTATTTTCTATGGCAAATACATCAGACATCAGCCGTGGTATGATTATTAAACTGGATGGCAGTCTTTACTCTGTGGTGGAGTTTGGCGAAAACAAAACCGCCCGTGCTGCCGCAAAAGTGTGGGCAAAATTAAAAGGAGTGGATAATAGCCGCAGCATTGAAAAAACATGGAACAGTGGCGATACCATTTACCCGGTTCGTGTAGAGCGTAAAGATTACCAGTATTTGTATAAAGATGATACCGGTTTTAACTTTATGGATAATGAAACCTTTGAGCAGATTGCCGTGCAGGAAAGCCTGGTGGATGCACCTCAATTTTTAAAAGAAGGACAGGAAGTATCTGTATTGGTAAATACCGAAACAGAATTACCCATGAGCGTGGAGCTGCCCGATAAAATAGTAATGCTGGTAACTTACAGCGAGCCCGGTGTAAAAGGCGATACCGCCACCCGCACTTTAAAACCTGCCACCGTAGAAACTGGTGCCACCGTAATGGTGCCCCTGTTTGTAAACGAAGGCGAGTTGATACGTGTAAACACCAAAACCGGCGAATACGTAGAAAGAGTAAAAGAATAAGTAATAAAAAAAACTACAAAGCCTCGCATATTATGCGGGGCTTTTTTTATGTGGCCAGCCATTGCCTTTCATAGCAGCATTCTTGCTACGCTCAGTTCAACGGCAGTGCCGGTGGCAGCAATACCTGATAAATAAGAGTAGCCACATAACTGTAGCGGGTATTTTATAGCGCCACAATTAAAAGAAAATACAGGGTTGAATAAGTTATAAACTAAGGGTTTATAATATCTGCAGTTCAAAAAATTGCAGTTCAATCTTTTCCCTTATCTTAGCCCCCCATTCATTAACTGAAAATTGTATAACAAATGGATTTTAAACAAATTCAGGAGTTGATCCGGTTAGTCAACAAATCTAATATTGGTGAAATAAGCATAGAAGAAAAAGGCTTTAAAGTAGTTATTAAACAAAAGCAAGAAAATGTAACACAGGTGGTAGCCCCCGCGGCCCCTATGTATGCAGCGGCCCCCGCAGCGGTGGCAGCACCTGCAGCCCCGGCCGCAGCAGCGCCTGCCGCAGAAAAGCCCAAAGCAGCAGAAGCAGCACCTTCTAATACCATAACCATTAAAAGCCCGATGATAGGTACCTTCTATCGCAGGCCTTCTCCAGACAAGCCACTATTTGCAGAAGTAGGTGATGAAATAACACCCGGCAAAGTAGTGTGCATTATTGAGGCAATGAAACTGTTCAACGAAATAGAAAGCGAAGTAAAAGGCCGTATTGTAAAAATACTGGTAGAAGATGCATCGCCTGTTGAATACGATCAGCCCCTGTTTTTAGTGGAGCCCATGTAATAGGAGTATTGTACTGATAAGATAATGTGCTGATGTGATAATGAGAGAATGTATGGATAGCAGGTTTTGTAAAAAAGTTTTATGGATAAAACGCTGTTTGAAACAAATCGCATTCTTCAGTTAACTTTCAACTTTTCCTTATCCATTATTAGCTCTTGTTAGTTACTGGACAGTAATAAAAAATACATTGTTTCAAAACAGCTTTTCAGGTCTGCAACATCCATTGGCGCAAATGCAATGGATGCACAGAATGCAGAAAGTAAACCTGATTTTATACATAAAATGAAACTGGCAGCCAAAGAAGCTGATGAAAGCCAATATTGGTTGCTGCTATACGATGCTTCAGTAAGCTATCCAGATTGTAAAGAATTATTAGATCATTTGGAAGAAATAAAAAAGTGCTGAATAAGATTATTACTTCAGCAAAAAACAACAATTAAATTATTTTGATAACAGATGTGCCAGTGGGCATTCGCTCATCAGCACATCATCAAATTAGCTAATTAATACAATGTTTAAAAAAATACTGATTGCAAACCGTGGAGAAATTGCATTGCGGGTAATTCGTACCTGCCGTGAAATGGGTATTAAAACGGTGGCCGTTTATTCTACTGCAGATAAAGACAGCCTGCATGTAAAGTTTGCCGATGAGGCCGTTTGTATTGGTAAGCCCGCCGGTGCCGATTCTTATTTAAACATCCCACATATTATGGCCGCTGCAGAAATTACCAATGCAGATGCCATACACCCGGGTTATGGTTTTCTGGCAGAAAATGCAAAATTCTCAGCCATTTGCGCCGAGCACGGTATTAAGTTTATTGGTCCCACGCCAGAAATGATTAACAGCATGGGCGATAAGATTACAGCCAAAGAAACAATGATCAAAGCGGGGGTGCCTTGTATACCCGGCAGCGAAGGATTATTAGAGAGTTTGGAGCAGGCAAAAGAACTGGCCAAAAATGTAGTGGGTTATCCGGTAATTTTAAAAGCTACAGCTGGTGGTGGCGGTAAGGGCATGCGCATTGTGTGGGAAGAAGGTGAAATGGAACGCAATTACAACACCGCTAAAGCAGAAGCACTGGCTGCCTTTAAGAACGATGGTATTTATATGGAGAAGTTTGTAGAAGAACCCCGACATATAGAAATACAGGTTGCCGGAGATCAGTATGGAAATGTATGTCACCTGAGTGAGAGAGACTGTTCCATTCAACGCCGTCATCAGAAACTGGTAGAAGAGTCTCCTTCACCGTTTATGACACCAGAACTGCGCCAGGCAATGGGCGACGCGGCAAAAAAAGCAGCCGGTGCTATTAATTATGAAAGTGTGGGTACTATTGAGTTTCTGGTAGATAAACACCGTAATTTCTACTTTATGGAAATGAATACCCGCATTCAGGTAGAACATTGCGTAACAGAAGAAGTAACCAATTTTGATTTGATTAAAGAACAAATTTTAATAGCCTGCGGAGAGCGCATCAGCGGACAGGATTATGAACCAACCATGCACGCTATTGAATGCCGCATCAATGCAGAAGACCCCTACAACGATTTTCGTCCCAGCCCCGGTAAAATAACGGTATTGCACCAACCCGGCGGACATGGTATAAGAATCGACTCTCACGTATATGCCGGTTATGTAATTCCGCCGTATTACGATTCTATGATTGCAAAAATTATAGCCGTGGCACGTACCCGCCAGGAAGCCATTGATACCATGAGCCGTGCATTGAGTGAATATGTAATTGAAGGCGTTAAAACCACCATCCCTTTTCACCAGCAATTAATGAAAGATGAGCGTTTCCGCAGCGGTGATTTCAACACTAAATTTTTAGAAGGTTTCAAAATGAAATAAACGAATAACCAACTCCGGTTAGTAGCAAAACAAAGCCTGGCTGAGAATGCCAGGCTTTGTAGTTTATATGGGTTAATTTTTTACTTATCATCCATCATCATATCGTCATACTCTTCTTTTTTATTCTTGTTTTCTTTCCGGTTTCTTATTTGTTCTTTTTGCAGTTCTTTATACCTGGCCAGCTGTTCTGCGGTAAGAATGGTTTTTAATTTAGCGTCTCTTTGCTCCATCAGGCTGCGCATTTGCGTACGCTTTTGCATTTTGGTAAGGCTGCTATCGGTTCTTAACTCTTTTAATTTGCCGGCAAAGTCTTTATTTACTTCTTTCAGTTCTTTTGCTTTCTTTTTATCCAACCCCAGTTCATCGGCTATTTTTTGTTTGGCTTCAATATTATTCTTTGCACGAATGGTATCTCTTTTTTCCTGCGCCAACAGGCCCTGAGAAAATAAGATGCTTACTAATAACAGGCTTAATAAATGCTTCATCATGGTTTATCGGTTTACGGGTTTGTGTGGCTGCTGCCATAGCAGTATTTATTTTTGAACGGTTAGCAACTGTATTCATTGCTGTAGCTCCTGCTTTTGCTGTATGGTTAATTGTAATTATTGTAAAAGACTACTGCCTTTTGCTGAAACAACGGATAACAATTGCCAACTTGTACAACAGGTGGTTAAGACAAACCCCGCTGCCAAAAGTTTAAACCACTATTTAAAATTACTAACCAGTTCTTCCAGTTGTTTGGCAGCACCATAAAAAGAGGCCAGCCGGTTAATAACGTTCTCAACAATGGCATCGGGGCAACTGGCACCGCTGGTAATTAAAATTTTTACCGGCTTGTCAGCAGGCAGATAGCCAACCGTATTTAATTCCTCTTTTGTATGAAAATTAAAATGGGTAATAAGGTCTTTACTAATCAATTTTTCTTCGTTGCTGATATAATAGGTAGGTAGTTTTTCTTCGCACAATTCTACCAGGTGAGAGGTGTTGCTGGAATTGTAGCCACCCACCACAATGGCAAGGTGTGCATCGGTTTGCAACATGCCGGTAACAGCTGTCTGGTTATCGTTGGTGGCATAGCACAAAGTATCCCGGGTATCGGCAAAGCGTTCACCAATGGTGGCATCTGTTAAACCATAATGCTGCTGCATTATTTGTTTCAGGTAATCGGCAATGGCCTGTGTATCGCTGGCCAGCATGGTGGTTTGATTAACCACCCCAATGCGCTGCAAATCTTTAGCAGCATCAAACCCATCACTGTAGCGGCCTTTAAAAGTGGTGTAAAATGTTTCGGCTGGTTTTTCGCCGGTAATATATTGTGCCAGTAATATGGTTTCCTGCATATCGTTTACCACCACCGTGGGTGTGTTGGCCGCCGCATGAGAAAAAGTAGCTCTTGTTTCTTCATGCGTGGGTTTGCCATGCACCACAATACTGTAATTTTTTTTAGCAATCTGCTCGCTGCGGTTCCAAACTTTTTCTACAAAAGGGCAGGTGGTGTTGTATTTTTCGGTGGCAATGCCTTTGTCCTGCAACATTTTTTCTATAGGCAGGGTGGTACCAAAAGCCGGTATAATTACCACATCATCGTTGGTTATATCATCAAAAGAAACCAGTTGCTTGCCATAGGTATCCTGTAAAAATTGTACACCCCGTTCCTGCAGGTCGGCATTCACCTGTGGGTTATGTATCATTTCGCTCAGTAAAAAAATACGTTTACCGGGGTTTTCATCCACCGTTCTGAAAGCTATTTCAATAGCATTTTCCACGCCGTAACAAAAACCAAAATGACGGGCCAGGTAAAATTGCACCTCGCCAAGATCTAAAAGGGTGGGAGTAAAATCCTTTTTCAGTTTATCCTGCTGCCTGCGTTTATTTTTTATAGCCGTAATCAACGGGCTGCGGTAAATAATCGGAACGTTAAATGACTTCATACATATTACATAACAGCGGTAAAGGTACAAAGTTGCCGCCACAAGCAAATTATCCGGTTTTTTGTTTTATGGGCCCAGCTTTTGAAGCTTTGTGCAGCAGCCGTTGCGTCGCACACTTGTACGGTGTTGCATAAGGCAAGATTTAAGCAGGCTCCTTTATAGTAATGTTAGTTGTATTATTTAATCGCAGTTATTTTATATTTTTAAAACTAAGAAATAAAGGGTTTAACAGGTTTAAAAATCAATTAGGCTTCTATGGATATTGAATTTAGAAAGTATGTTAATATGGAAATAACCCAAAAAGTACCTGATTATTTAGCTGCACTAAGAAGTGATTTTGAAGAGAATCCTGAATATGCAGATGCCTTTTCTTTTTTGTTCTTAAACGGCTACCCAATAAAAAAAATGATTTTTGAGGATTTGACAATTACAGATATTGGTTCCAGCGTTTTAAATAAGCCTATGCCTTACGATAATACGTCAGTATTCCCATTGAAGAAAATTGGTCAAATGCCGGATTTTATTAAAAATAATTCAACTTCGAACAAGAGTTTTTTTAATACTTTTTTACATAAGCATGAGTTTGATGTTTTAGAAGATGCAAATAATTTCAGGAATTCTCAAGCATATTTTCTTATTGATAAAAAAAGATTTAAGAAACAAATGGATACTTATTTCTTGAAGAGTTTTCCTGATTATAAGAAATGTGATAAGGCGAATATATTCATAAAAAATATTTCTGATATATTTACACTGTATTATGATACTAGAACGGGACAGCTAACAAATGAGTACATACAACATTACAGATTCCCTTTGTTTACCTTGGAAATAAATAGTATGCCAACTACTTTTTTATTTGAAACAGGCGCAAACGATCTCTTGTTTATGATAGGTGGGCCATTCGATTATTTCTTGTTTCATTACAATAGTTATTTTACGGACGAAGTAGGGAATTGTCGTCATAGTTTTTTAAACGATGAGCCTATTGTAGTACACAATAAATTTACTGAAAAGTATGAAGTAAGAAATAGTGAAGATTTAACGTTGCGGGTAAATAAATATATTGAAACTAGCCTTGAACTCTATTTGCATTACTTTAGAATATTTGAAAAATGGCTTATTGGTGTGTTAAAAGAAATTTCAGAAACAACACATAAATAAGAGTCTGTAATTTATTCGTATTGGTGTATCTTTTATGGCGAATAAAATTAATAGAACAAAGTGATTTGAATATATTCAAATTTAAGTGCAGAACTTCTACTTGTTCCCCATAGGGTTGCTGTTAACTTGTGCGACGCAACCACTGCTTAATAGCATTACCCATGCTGGTTACAAAAATATTTCTGTAAGTATTTAATGCGGCTTGTGTTAATTATTCTTCTTTTGGTTTGCGGGGTATAAAGCTGCCGGTCGCAGCCGTCCACCAGGGCCGTATATCTGCAATCAACCTGCCGCTGCTGATGGCGGGGTCTGTTTTTAATAATAATTCCACTTCTTCTTTGGTGGCACAATCAAAAATAAAAATGCCGCGCCAATCGCCATCATCGCCAAAAGGGCCGGCTACTTTTAATTTACCTTCTTTATACAGGCGGGTAATATTATCCATATGCCCTGTTTGAATTTTTGCAGCAGTCGCACTATCCTGGGTGCGGTTGGGGCCTTTTGAGAGCATTACAAAATAATACTGCTTTATTGGTGGCGCCGCTTTTTTTGGAGTGCCATTATTGGTTTGTGCTATAGCTGTAGCGTTGATTGCAATAAAAAAAATAAAGGCTGCAATAGTTTTCATGCTGTATAATTTTAAATGAAAGTTACTGTCATTTTTTTTACAGGCAATGGGGCATTGCTATAAAAACAACGGGCCAACCTGAAAAGATTGTCCCGTGGAGTTTTAAAACCCGGTTGACAGCAAACAGTCAACTGTTTGTTATATTGAAGTGGTCTTCTTCTTTTCTTTTTTATCTTCTGCATTCACATCAAAAGGCAGGTTGTGGCCAATAATTACATCTCCAAAATTGGCTTTTACTTTTATAGTAGTATTGCCGCTGCCGCTTTTGCCATTATACTGGTGGTCAAACTTAGGGCCGTGCCGGTCGTCATCTTCTTTGTCTTCTGCAATTTTAAAACTGCTTTTATTTTTCAGTTCACTAAAATTGGTATACACATCGTAGGTGGCGTTGAGGTTAGTGGTTACATCCAGGTAAAGCTGAGAAAACTCGTTGCGCAGGTTTAACCCGGTTACGGCATTGGTAACATTTAATTTAATACCGCCGCAGTGTTCAAAATTTCCTTTAATACTGCCTTCTATATTATTTACAGCGGCTTTAGAAAACTTTACCACCAGGTTGCCGCCATTCATACTTTCAATGGTGGCTTTGCCAAACTCTATTTGTACATTTTGTGCTTTGCTTAATTTGCCGGCATACAAGTTGCCAAATTTTTGTTCTATATCCACGGCACCTTTTAAATCGGGCACATAGCTGTTGCCAAACTGGTGGGTAAGGTCTAATGCAAGTGTTGCCGGCATGCTGATAGCGTAGTTAATTTCAAACTTTTCGTTGCGGTGGCCATTCCAGTTTTTCTTACTCTCATTCATTTTTGTTTTTACTGAAACGGTGTTGCCGCTTTTGCCTTCGTAAATAATGATACGATCCAGCATTTCCTGGGCACGGCTTTCATCATCAGATTTGGCAATAACCGTTACGTCAATTTTTACTTCGCTGCGGTCCCAGGTGTTTATTTTTACTTCTCCAAACTGATTATCTAAAACCAATTTATCGCTGCTGCTAACAGGGTAGGTTTTAGCCACGGTTTTCCGTTTTTCCACCTCAGGGTCGTTGGGTGTGGCCAATGCCGTAAAAGAACTGAGTACAAAAAGTAAAAAGTAACAATACTTATATGGTTTTGTAAATTTTTTCATTGTTTCCGTTTTTTTGTTGTTTAATGCGCTGTATGATGGATAGCTGTTTGTTTAAAACATCTATCTGCACCTGCAGGTTTGCTATCATCGCCTGTATTAAAACATCCTGATTGGGGTTGCCGGGCAATTGTGTTTGCAAAGCCTGGTAAGAGCTATCCAGCCGGGTAATATCTGCAGCAAATTCTTTATACAGTTCGGGCTCTTCTTTTTCTATTTTTTTCAGTTCTGCATTTTTTAATTCTATCAGCTGCGTAAAATGGTATACCTGCTGGGCGTATTCATTGGGCAGGGCGGGTGCAGTGGCCGGAGTACTATCGTTGTTTGTGCCGGCTATTGATGGTGTTTGATTGGGTTGGTTAGAAAACGGTTGAAGCCATAGCACTGTGCCGGCAATAATAATAATGGCAGCAGCGGCAGCCCAACGCACCACTTTCATACTAATAACAACGGCTTTAGGTTTTGCCGGTGCGTTCATTTCTTTATCAATGGCCCGCCATATATGTGCCGGTGGCGTGGCATCATCAAAATCTTTGCGGTGGTCTTTTACAAATTTTTCTAAACCCTGTTTCATTCAACACCTCCTTCTTTTAAAATAGTCAATAGTTTTTGTTTGGCACGGTGATATTGGGTGCGTACCGTATTATGGCTGATGCCTAATAAGGTACCTATTTCTTCCTGCGGAATTTCTTCCAGCAGGTAAAGGTTCACAACGGTTCTGTACCCATCTGGCAGTAATGCAATGGCTTGCTTTACGGCTTCTACTTTAAAAGCAAAAGCATCTTCATCAATGCCATCTGCAATGGCGCCGTTATCTGCAACGGGGCTGCTGTCAATATCCACCAATTGCATTTTACGTTTGCGCAGCAGGCTGATGCTTTTATTAATTACAATGCGCTTTAGCCAGGCACCAAAAGTGCTGTTATACCTAAAATCGTTCAGGTGTTTAAAGGCATCGGTAAAAGCATCCTGCAGTACGTCTTCGGCATCGGCCGTGTTGTTAACAATACGCAGGCTGGTGTTGTACATAGCTTTGGCGTATTTGTTATACAATTGGCTGTAGCCCAGCCGGTCTCCCTGCTTGCATTTTTCTACCAGCTCATCGTAAGTTATGGTTGCTGTCAATTCCAAACTTTCAATTATAAGGTTACAGAAAGGTCGCACAAACAAAAACAATGTTGCACCAATTGTTAAAATTATTTTTTGGTAGCGGGCAGTGGGTTGGCTATTGGGCAGTTGTTGCGTCGCACCCTTTTACATAAGTATGTCTATGGTCAATAATTATTGGTTCATAGTAATACCATTGACCATTAACCCGCTGCCGTACAAGTCCCGCTAAAGTCGGGATGAAGTGCAACAGCTATTCGTCCCTCACAGCGTTGCAGCTAACATGTGCGACGCAACGATGCTGAGCAGCGTACCGCTGCTGGTTACCCAAATTATCAAATGATAAAAGCCAAACAGAATTTTGCTGTTACTTTGCGGCCATGAATGAATTTTGGATCTATGTATTGGTTTGTGCAGGCGCTGCTTTTGCCGGCTTTATAGATGCCGTGGTGGGCGGGGGCGGACTGGTGCAGGTGCCTTTATTATTGATTTTATTTCCGCAGTTAAGTCATGTGCAGGTAATAGCCACTAACAGATTTGCATCTATTGCCGGTACTTCAGTAGCAGCGTTTCAATACATCCGTTCTGTGGGTATAGATACCACCATGGTATTGGTAACCGGTGCGGCAGCAGCTATCAGTTCTTTTAGTGGCACTTTTGTTATGAAGTTAATTGCGCCTGAAGTGTTTAAACCTTTATTGCTGGTGGTAATTACATTGCTGGCTGTGTATAGTTTTCTAAAAAAAGATTTGGGTAAAGAGCATAGCCTTAAATATACCGGCACCGCTTTTTTATATATGGCTGCCGGGGTAGGTGCAGTAACGGGTTTTTATAATGGGTTTATTGGCCCCGGCACGGGTACCTTGCTGGTATTTGGTTTTGTTTCGGTACTGGGCATGAATTTTTTAAAAGCATCTGCCAGTGCAAAAATTATTAATGCCATTGCAGATGCAGCATCGCTGGTGGGTTTTCTGCTAAGTAAATCGGTGGTGTTTAAACTGGCCATACCCATGATGCTGAGTAATATGCTGGGTAGCTATATTGGCAGTAAGGCCGCCATTTTAAAAGGCAATAAATTTATACGATACGTATTCTTAGTGGTGCTTATTTTATTAATAGCCCGCTTAAGCTGGGATGTGTTTTTTAAATAAAAAAACCAACTTAGTAACTAAGTTGGTTGCTATACAATCATTGTAGTTTATATTAAAATCCACGGTCTCTGTAACCGCCACCGCTACCACCGCGGTCTCCGCCGCCTCTGTAGCCACCACCACCGCCACGGTCGCCACCACCTCTGTAACCGCCGCCGCTGCCACCGCGGTCTCCGCCGCCTCTGTAGCCGCCGCCACCGCCACGGTCACCACCACCTCTGTAACCACCACCGCCACCACGGCTGCCGCCGGGTCCTTTATCTTCGGCTTGTTTTACTACTAATACTTTGTTACGGCCAAGGTCTAAATCATTCAGGCCTTCAATGGCTTCTTTAGCTTCTTCATCATTGGGCATATCTACAAAGCCAAATCCTTTGCTTTTGCCGGTTTCGCGGTCCATAGAAACTTTAGCAGAAGCTACGGTACCAAATTTTTCAAAAAATTCCAGCAGTTCTGCATCATCCATGTCATAGGGCATGCCGGCTACAAATAGTTTCATCAGACAAAATGTTTTTGTAAAAGTATATAACTTAAAGATATGTCTTTTATATTTTTTTTAATGGTAAATAATAATGATTAGCTGTTTTTAAAACTGCTGTTTGCCCAGCGGTATTTAAGTATATTGCCATACTTAAACTACTGCATATGCGCCTGTTTTTGCTATTAACTATCATTTGTGCCGGCACCACCTGCTTGGCACAAAAAACCACCGTTACAGAAACCAAAGAATTAATACCCGCAGGTATTACCGCTGTTGCCAGCAAGGGTGTGGTTACCATGGGTGCCACCAAAATTGCATACACCACCCACACCGGTTATCTGGATTTAAAAAATGATACCGGCAAACTGATTGCCAAAGTGTTTTTTACTTACTACAAAAAAGACAATGAAGCGGCCAGTAAGCGCCCCATTACTTTTACTTTTAATGGCGGCCCCGGTTCATCATCTGTTTGGTTGCACATGGGGGCCCTGGGGCCACGCCGGGTATATTTAAAAGATGATGGCACCGCTACTGCACCGCCTTACCAGGTAATTAATAACGAGTTTACCTGGCTGGATAAAACCGATCTTGTATTTATAGACCCCGTTGCCACCGGTTATAGCCGCGCCGCACCCGGCGAAAACCCCAAACAGTTTCATGGCTTTGTAGAAGATGTGCAATCGGTGGGTTCTTTTATACGCCATTTTTTAAGCCGTTACGAACGCTGGGGCTCTGCTAAATTTTTAGCAGGAGAAAGTTATGGCACCACCCGTGCGGCCGGACTTTCAAAATTTTTGCAGGATAGCTACCGCATTTATTTCAATGGCATCTTTTTAATTTCACCGGTATTAAATTTTGGCACCAACGATTATTATGTGGGTAACGATTTGCCCCGTGCCTTATACCTGCCTTCTTATACTGCTGCAGCATGGTATCATAAAAAATTAGCACCCGCATTACAAGCCGATTTTAAAAAAGCAATTGAAGAAAGCAAAACTTTTGCATTGGGCGAATATGCCACCGGCTTATTAAAAGGTGGCTGGCTGAGCGATGCAGAAAAAGAAAAGCTGGCAGAAAAAATGAGTTATTACACCGGCTTAAGTAAGGCCTATTGCCTGCAGGCCAATTTGCGGGTGGAAGAAAACCGGTTTTATAAAGAACTACGCCGTACAGATGGTTTAACCATTGGCCGCTTAGATGCACGTTTTACCGGGCGTGATTTAGATGATGCCGGAGAGTTTGTAAGTTTCGACCCATCGTTTACCAATATTGACGGGCCTTTTACCAGCGCCATTAACGATTACTTTGAACAAGAGCTGAACTTTAAAGAAGAAAAAGCCTATAATATTTTTGGCAGCGTGTATCCGTGGAATTATAACAACGTGCAAAACCAATATTTAAATGTTGCCGAAAGCCTGCGGGATGCCATGACAAAAAACCCTGCATTAAAAGTATATATAGGCAGCGGCTATTACGATTTTGCCACTCCATTTTTTACAGCGCAGTACGATGTGGAGCATATGTTTTTACGCCCCGAGGCAAGACAGAACATCAAACACTATTTCTATAACAGCGGTCATATGTACTATATTAATATGCCCGATATGATACAATTTAAAAAAGACGTAGATGCTTTTTTTGATTGGAGCCTGAAATAAAATTTTTTTTGGTAACCAGCGGTAGTAATGCTATTGAGCAGTGGTTGCGTCGCACACTTCAACTTTATAATTTCTAATTTGGCATTTGAAATTTCAAATCAGAAATCTCTAATCTCAAATGCTCAAGTGTCCGCCTCTTAAGGCGGAAGGATGCTGAGCAGCGAACTACAGCTGGTAACATAATATATCAACTTAATTTTTCAGGAGGCTTATCCGGC
>JANRMC010000080.1:0-12964 GCA_033761915.1 Flavihumibacter sp. | reverse complement strand
AACACTTATTTACTGGGCAAAAAAACCGTACAATGGGGCTTGGATAAAGGCGTGTTCTTTAAAAAAGAAGACGGAAGTGTGTGGATTGATTTAACAGCAGACGGATTGGATGAAAAACTGGTACAGCGTAAAGATGGCACTTCTGTTTATATAACACAGGATATTGGATTGGCGCAGGATAAGTACAACGAGTACAAAATGGATCAGAGCATTTATGTGATTGGAGACGAGCAAAACTATCACATGAAGGTGCTGAAACTGATATGTGAAAAATTAGGCTTACCCAATGCAGATGGCATTTACCATTTAAGCTATGGCATGGTAGAACTGCCTACAGGACGTATGAAAAGCCGTGAAGGCACCGTGGTGGATGCGGATGACCTGGTGGATGAAATGGAAAAGATTTCGGCGCAGCATACAGAGGAGTTAGGTAAGGTAAAAGACTTTACACCAGAAGAATTAAAACAATTGTACCATACCCTGGGCATGGGTGCACTTAAATTTTACCTGTTGCGGGTAGAGCCCAAAAAGAAAATGGTTTTTAATCCGGAAGAAAGTATCGACTTCCACGGCTTTACCGGGCCATTTATTCAATACACACATGCACGCATAAAATCTATTTTGCGTAAAGAAGCCAGCACAGCTTTTACCAACGCAACCCAGGATGCTTTATTGAAATTAGAAAAAGAATTACTGGTGCAGTTAGAGCAATACAGCGCCATTTTACAGCAGGCCGCTGCAGAACATAATCCCTCTGTAATAGCCAGCTATACTTTTCATTTGGCAAAAGCCTATAATTCATTTTATACAGAGCACTCTGTAGGCAATGCAGAAACACCTGCTAAAAAAGAATTGCGTTTGCAGCTATGCCAGTTAACCGCAGCGGTTATAGCATCTGCTATGGGTTTATTGGGTATACAGGTACCCGAGCGTATGTAAAGGACCAAAAAACGAAAGCACCAAGTAAACCATACACATTCTTACGTTTGCATATTTTTTTACCCGATGCTTTCCAGGAAGTTTAGTGGTGCTCTTATTAAAGGAGTTCCTTTACTTCCTTTATAGTGCCTGCTGTTTTACCAACCTGCACTATAATTGTATTTCTAAGATACTATTCTAAATTACCTGTTTCCAAATTTTAGCAGTATTGAATATGCACCAGTTAAGCACAGGGTTATGCACATCCAATTTGTATTTCAGGTATCCGGCCGTGGTGCTATGTTCAACATTCTTGCGTCGCACACTTGTACTGTATAGCTTTATTGAAAAGAAAGTAGCTAGTTATTTTAAAACCCTGCCAGCACTTCTGCAATATGCATGGTTTGTAAAGAAAGATTCTTATGTTTTATATATCCATCCAAATGCATCAGGCAACTCATATCGGTTGAAATAATGCAATTGGCACCGGTAGCAAGGGCATTGTTTACTTTCTGGTCGGCCATGCCAACAGATATCGGTTCAAACTTAACAGCAAACGTGCCACCAAAACCGCAGCAGGTTTCCACGTCATTCATTTCCACCAGCTCTAACCCGGCTACCTGTTCTAACAAAAGGCGGGGCTCTTTTTTTATTTTACATTCCCGAAGGCCGGCACAGCTATCGTGGTAAGTAGCTTTTGCATGCAACGTGGCACCGGTACCTGTAACCTGTAATACATTTACCAAAAACTCAGTAAACTCAAAGCTGCGCTCCTGCAAACTTTTTACTTCGTTGTGGTATGATGAGTTATCAAATAATTGCGGGTAATAGTTTCTTACAAAGCCAATACAACTGGCGCTGGGGGCTACAATATAATCGGCGTCTTTAAAGTCGTTTATAAACTTGACGCAAACGGCTTTCGCCTCATCCTGAAAGCCGGCGTTAAAAGCAGGCTGACCGCAACAGGTTTGGTTGCTGTTATACACCACTTCGCAACCCAGCTTGCGCAATACCTTTACCATACTAAAGGCCACCTGTGGGTACAGCTGGTCAATAAAACAGGGTATAAAAATATGCACCCGCATGTTTATGGTTTTGGTGGTTGGTTTTGAAACGCCTGGTTTAACTGTATCATTTTTATTGCTGTAATAGCAGCCTCCTCTCCTTTATGGCCGTGCTTGCCGCCAATTCTTTCCTGCGCCTGCTCATCAGTATTAACGGTTAATACGCCAAAGATAGTGGGCACCGGTAACTCCATATTCAGCTGCAGTACCCCATCGGTTACGGTGCTGCATACATAATCAAAATGCGGAGTATCGCCACGTATTACACAACCCAGTGCAATAAAAGCAGCAGGGCGTGGCAAGCTTACGGCATACCAGCGGGCTTTTATGGTAAAAGGTATTTCTACAGCACCGGGTACTACCACAGTTTCAATGTTAGTAAACCCGTATTGTTCAAAAATGCGGCGGCAGCCATGCTCCAGCTCATCAATAATGCCGGCATTCCATTCCGTTTTTACAATAACAATACAGGCATCTTTGGGTAAGATGCCTGTATTGATTTGGTATAAATTGGTATTACCTGTTGTGGCCATTATATATATGCTAATACAAAAAATAGTTGAATAGCGTAGCTGTGGTACAAGTGAGTGACACAACGATGCTGAGTAGCATTGTTGCTGCCGGCTACCACTTATTCCACCGCACCCAGGCGACCTAAATATTTATCAATATCAAAACCTCTTTCGCTCTTGGGGTATTTTTCTTTAATCAGCTGGTACATTTCAATAGCTTCCTTGGTTTTGCCCATGCTTTCGTATAAATATCCGGCACGAAACAAATACTCAGGGCTGTTGTAATCGTCTGCATCAAATATTTTACCAGCTTCTGCATACAGACTTACTGCTTTTTCTTTATTGCCCTGCTCTGCATAAGCATCGGCCAGCAAAGCTGTGGCTCTTGCTTTTACCTGTGGGGCGTTGGTAGAAAAGCTTTCTAAATACTTTACCGCATTTTTAAAATCGCCCTGCTTCAGGTAACTGCTGCCTGCATAAAAATTAGCCAGATTAGCGGCACGGGTGCCACTGTATTTACTGATTACTTTTAAGAAACCGGCATTTTGCGCATCTCCGTTTAATGCAAGATTTAAAGAGTCTAAACGGTAATATTCTTCTGCCTTAAACATGGCTTCAGCCGCTTTCTTTTCATTGGGTTCACTGATCCAGTACTTATAACCCAGGTAGCCACCCACTAATACGATGATGGCGCCTAATGCAATGGCAATTTTCTTAGCATTGTCTTTCCAAAAACCAGCAACCGCTACTGGCTGCTCTGTGTGCTTATTTTCGCTCATTCTTGTTTATTTATTTTTAGCAAGCAAATATTAATCAACAATAAAAGGATAGTTCTGGTCTACATACACATCTTTCAACACCTCATCATCTGCCGGCCAGGGGCTTTCTTCTGCAAAGCGTACGCTTTCATCCACTATATCATCAATGCGTTTGTTAATAGCATCAATTTCTTCCTGTGTGGCAAATTTGTTTTCTAAAATGGTTTTTAAAACCAGCTGTATGGGGTCGCGTTGTTTGTAAGATTCTACTTCTTCTTTAGTACGGTATTTCTGCGGATCGCTGATTGAGTGTCCTTTGTAGCGATATGTTTTAATTTCAATTAAAGTTGGGCCGCCACCTTCACGGGCTCTTTTTACGGCACGTGCCATGCCTTCATGCACTGCTTCGCAGCTCATACCGTCAATACTGTCGGCGGGCATTTCAAAAGCATCGGCCATTTTATAAATATCCACCACGTTACTGGTACGCTCTACAGAAGTACCCATGGCGTAGTTGTTGTTTTCACAAATAAAAATTACCGGCAGCTTCCATGTCATAGCAATATTAAACACCTCATTTACCATACCCTGGCGGGCAGCGCCATCGCCAAAGAAAGTAAGACTCACATTATCGGTACCCTTGTATTTTTCTGCAAAAGCCAAACCGGCACCCGTGCCAATTTGCGCACCCACAATACCATGACCACCCCAAAAGTTTACATCTTTTCCAAAAAAGTGCATGCTGCCACCTTTTCCCTTTGCACAACCAGTGGCCTTACCATATAATTCAGCCATGCAAGAATTGGCAGTAACCCCTTTTGCCAAAGCCAATCCATGATCGCGGTAAGCGGTAATAAAAGCATCCTCGGGGCGGGTGGCCGTCATACAGCCGGCGGCTATCGCTTCCTGTCCTACATAGGCATGAAAAAATCCTCGGATTTTTCCTTCCATTTTATACTTTTCTTCGGCCATAATTTCAAACTGGCGGATGAGCTGCATCAGCTCGTACCAGTACATATAAGTTTCTTTAGAAAATTTGGTAGCCACTAGTTTATTTTTTAGAGGGGCAAAGATAAGGGGTAAAACCCAATTTATAAACTGGAATTAAAGGCCTTACAATCCTTTTTTTAGCCAGTAAAAGGTGCATTTTGCCTAACAATTGTTTTGCTTGCGGCAGGGTAAAATAAAAGATGGGGTAGCCAGCATTTGTCCGCTATTCAACAGCCGTTGCCACGCTCGGTTCAACGGTATCAATTTTATGAACCGACCACTTTAATTGCCAATACCTAAATGCTAATAACTAACTGCTAACCGATAATTATCGGCACGGGCATCCACCAACTTAAATATCTTTGCCCACTTAATTCAATTTATTTGCAGTTACAGCAGTTAACCATACTTCAGTTTAAAAATTATATACAGCAGCGGTTTCAGTTTACAGAACGCATTACCGGCATTTGTGGCAAAAACGGCATTGGCAAAACCAACCTGCTGGATGCCGTGTATTACCTTGGCTTTACCAAAAGCTACTTTACTAAAACCGATGCAGCCAATACCCACCACGGCGCCACGGGTTTTAGAATAGAAGGTGTGTTTGAAAAAGAAACCGGCACCGATACCGTTGTTTGCATTTTAAGAGAAACCGGCAAGAAAGAGTTTTATTATAATGAACAGCCATACGAAAAAATGGCCCATCATATCGGCCGTTTTCCGGCGGTGTTTATTGCCCCGGACGATGTGCATATTATTACCGAAGGTAGCGAAGAACGGAGACGATTTATGGATGCCCTGTTTTCGCAGATAGACAGCCTCTACCTGCAGCAGCTGATGGAATACAATAAAGTGCTGCAGCAACGTAACAGTTATTTAAAACTGCTGGCAGAACGCAGCGTTACCGATTATAGCCTGCTGGATGTATATGATGCGCAGCTGGTAAAAACCGGCAGCAGCATCTACGAAAAAAGAAATAGTTTTTTGCAACAGCTATTGCCATTGGCCGGCAGCTTTTACCAGCAAATAGCCGGACTTGATGAAGGGCTGGAACTGGCCTACCAATCCAGCCTGCACAACAGCAGTCTGCAACAACTGCTGCAACAAAACCGCGATAAAGATATTTATGCCCAACGCACCACACAGGGCATACACAGAGATGATATAGCCATTACTTTTTCTGGTGAAGTGTTTAAAACCACCGCATCTCAGGGGCAACGAAAGAGTTTATTGTTTGCCCTGAAACTGGCCGAGTTTGAAATGCTGAAACTGGCCAAAGGTTTTGCCCCGTTGTTATTGCTGGATGATGTGTTTGAAAAACTGGATGCGGGCCGCATGCACAACCTGCTGCAATGGGTATGTGTGCAAAACAGCGGACAGGTTTTAATTACCGATACACATAAAGAACGCCTGCAACAACACCTGGCTGCCTTACAAAAACCGTTTAAGATAATAGAACTGTAAGCTCGGCCCTGCATAACTGGTGCAGTGAGTGACACAACGGATGCCCGGCTTTTTGCTGCAGCCGGCCACTACTTATTTTGTCTTTATGGTTTTAATACTATTTTTGAAGCATGAGTGAATACTCCATGAAAGAAGCGATGCGGCGTTTTTTACACAGCAGCCGGTTGAGGGGCGATGTGCAGGCCCTGCAAATTACCGATGTGTGGGAAAAACTGATGGGCAAGACCATTGCAAAATATACTGACAGTATAAAAATTTACGGAGGCAAACTATATATTACCACCACAGTGGCCCCACTTAAAAACGAATTGCTTTACCAGAAAGAACAAATTATTGAACGGGTAAATGAAGCACTGGGCGAGAAAGTAATTAAAGAAGTCATCATCTCCTGAATCTACGCCAACCACCATCAGGAACGCCACTGAATGGTTCCGTCTTTATCTTCTTGAACACGATGTTTTACCATTTTAGTTATAAGTGCCAGCGGTAATGGCTGGCTATGCGGAAACTGTACAGAGCCTTCGCCGGTTTTGTAAGCAGCCAGCTCTTTTTTAAAAGCAGCCAATGTGGTGGCCATAGGAAAAAAGCCGGTATGATTTTTAAATGCTTTAAAGGTTACCAGTATTTTGCTCATAGAATAAGCAGGCATACTCCATTTTAAACCTTCTACAGCCTTGGGTGCTGCTTTTACAATACACGCATGCAGTTCGTATAAACGTTCCTGCAAATCGGGCGGGGTGGTGGCAATATAATCTTCTATGGTGGTGGGCTTTAATTTAGATGTAGGCATGGCGGTATATTTTTAATTAGCGGATGCGGATGTATTTTTCTACAATAGTGCGGTTAATACCCAGGCTATCTATTTTCTCAATACCCGTTTGTAAAAGGGTATCGCCGGTAATGGTTACAGTAAACTCAAAGCGGTGCCCCTCCCACTCTCTTGCACTACAATACTCCAGCTGCTCTGTGTATTGGTTGCCTTTTAAAGTATAAGCACCTCCGCCAGATGAATAAACAGCGGTGGAGTCTTTGCCTTTATTTACATCGTGCCGTAAAAAAGCAAAATGGGTGGCGTTAATAATTTTTACCATTTTTTCTGTAGCGGCATTTACACTGTTGGTGGTATCTCCGTTTTGTATGGTGGTGGCACCCAGCAATTGCCAGCTGCCTTCAATAGCAAGTGGTTGTTGGGTGGCCGTATTACTATTGCAGCTTATTAAAAATAAAGTGCTTAAAAAAACTGATAAAAGATATTTCATGTAAGTATTGTTTTAATTAATGGCTTGTACAAAATGCCAGCATACACCGGCAAGGTCAATAATATTTACTTCCAGTCCGTAGGGTTGCTCACACACCTCAGTCATACGAATGCCGTATTGCTGCGGCAATTGCTTTTGCAACACGGTTTCTCTGAATGCAGCTGCATCGGGCACACCCACGGTAATCATAAAATTTTCGGCAAAATTGCGGTTATCAAAACGCTGCAGTATAAAAGCGCATTGATTGTTTTCAAAACCGGCATAATCACCCACATCCCATTTCAATTCAAAACCAAGATCGGTAAAGAAGGCTTTTGTTTTTTTATAATCGGGGCCCGATGGCACAAAGGGGCGCAAAGAAAGAAAATTCATAGTGCAATCTTTGTTTAAAGGTAATAATAGCAGTGTACATAAAGTGCAGCAAACAGGTAATACACAATTCGGCTTTATTTATTACCGCTGCTGTAATATCTGTTTTTAAAAAACCAGTTTAATTAACTTTAGGCTTCATTTTAAACCAGCTAATATGAAGGCAAAACAGATTATTTACCCGGCGGCTTTTTTACTGCTTGCTGCCAGTAGCGGTTGTGCTGATAAAACCAATACCAGCACTGCAACCTCCAGCACAACACTACCCCCTGTAGAAACAAAAGCACCCAATACCAAATACAAATCCGCTTTTGAAGGACAAACCCGCATTGGAGGTATTAAAACCTCCACGGCTTACAACGTAGAAAAAATTGCTGAAGGTCTGGGCCATCCCTGGGCGGTGGCACCCCTGCCCGATGGACGTTTGCTGATTACAGAAAAATCGGGCTTTCTGCAAATTGTAGATGGCAATGGTGGCAACCTTAAAAAAATTACCGGTCTGCCTGCGGTTGATGATAATGGCCAGGGTGGTTTATTAGATGTGGCATTAGACCCTGCATTTGCCAATAACAAAACCATCTACTGGTCTTTTTCAGAAAAGACCGGCGATGCTAATTTAACAGCCGTTGCAAAAGGACAATTAAATGAAGCGGCTGGTAAAGTAGAAAACGTTACGGTTATCTTCAGAGCCACACCTGCATTAAAAAATACGGGCTACCACTACGGCAGCCGCATTGTGTTTGATAAAGATGGTAACCTGTTTGTAAGTTCTGGAGAGCGGTCTATTTTAGAAGGCCGAGTGCAGGCCCAGCAATTAAATTCCGGACTGGGAAAAATATTTAAAATTACTCCCGATGGTAAACCCGCCCCGGGCAATCCGTTTATTAATCAGGCCGGCGCTATGCCAGAAATATATGCTTATGGCAACCGCAATGTGCAAAGCCTCGATCTGCATCCGGTAACCGGAGATTTATGGGAAGCAGAATTTGGTCCGCGTGGTGGCGATGAACTGAACCTGATAAAAGCCGGCAAAAATTATGGCTGGCCCGTTATTACTTATGGCATTGAATATGGCGGTCCCGCCATCGGAGATTCTATACAACAGAAGGATGGTATGGAGCAGCCCGTTTATTATTGGGATCCTACCGTATCGCCCAGTGGCATGGCTTTTTACAAAGGCAATGCCATACCAGAATGGGAGAACAACCTGTTTATTGGTGGCCTGAGCGGCTCGCATATTGTGCGCCTGCAAATAAAAGATAACAAAGTGGTGGGCGAAGAACGCTTGCTGTCTGATAAAGGCGAACGTTTCCGCGATGTAACGTATTACAACGGCTTGTTGTACAGCGTTACCGATGGTGGCAACCTTTACCGCATCAGTAAAAAATAGATACCAGCAGTAGTACTGCTATAAAGCATCGTTGCGCCTGCCCCGATTTGCTATCGGGGTCGAACAATCCGTTCAACTATCAGTTAAGAATTGGGCAACCGGCAACGATGCTTTTTTATACAATCAACCTCCGCAACTTTCGTCCAAGCGGGGTCTCCCGAAGGGGACCCCGCGTAGTTAATTTAAAATACTAATTATCCCGGGGTCGGCTTTGCCAGACCCCGGGCGCACAACCAATCAGACAAACTGCTTCTTTTTATTGAAGCAGTTCCGCTAATTCTTCATCGTATTTGAAGTTTGTAACTGTCCAACCTGTATTTGTTTTGTAAAGTGTAAAGCCAAATTTTAAATAATATTTTTCAAACCTAAGAACGTAAAAACGCGTAGCAATAAAGTCTTTAATTTTTCTTTCTGTTATAAAATCCGAGGAAAGCAACTTGCCATATAAAGGGAAGTATTGATTTATATGATTTGCCATAGTGACCTCCAACGTATCAATTGAAGAAGATGTCATTACCGTATTTCTTTTAAGTAACTCTAACGCTTCACTAGTTTTCCCATCTACAAACATCTTCATGAACGTGTCACAAACATTATTAATTCGTTCTTTATCTTTATCAATGGGTGGTCTTTTTTGCCCACAGGAAACAAATGTCATTGTTATAAAAATAACTGTAAGAAATTTACGCATAAGTCTATGTTCTTTTTTGCCCAAGCGGGGTCTCCCGAAGGGGACCCCACGTAGTTAATTTAAAATACTAATTATCCCGGGGGGTCGGCTTTGCCAAAAACTCCGCACAAAACCAAAATTACAGCTATACAACCGCCCACATCCAAACTGCGGCATAAAGATTAACCACTGAAGTGTGCCCCGAAAGCTTAGCACAAATCCTGACGGGGTTTCTAACGAGCAACCACGGGTGCCCAAAGTACTACTGCCGGCTACCAACCACTGCTTAAAAATAAAAAAGGCTACATAAGATGGGTGCGCTGTCATTTATTTTTACATTTGAAAAAAAGAAATGGCTTTACCAAGTGTATATACAGCAACCGTGGCGCAGCAATTAACAGACCGCGTAAATAAATTACAGGTTAGCAGTCAGCCCCTGTGGGGTAAAATGAATGTGGCACAAATGCTGGCACATTGTAATGTGGCGTATGAACTGGCTTTTGAAAACAAGCACCCGCAACCCAATGCCGTTATACGTTTCTTTTTAAAATTGTTTGTAAAGAAAATTGTAACGGGAGAAAAACCTTATACCCGCAACATGCGCACCGCCCCCGTATTTTTAGTAAGCAACCAGCAAGATTTTGCCCTGCAGCAACAACGCCTGCTCGCATATATTACCAAAACGCAAGAAGCCGGTGCTGCTTTTTTTGAAGGAAAAGAAAATCCAGGCTTTGGTACATTAACCGCCATCGAGTGGAATAATATTTTTTATAAACACCTTGATCATCATCTGGCGCAGTTTGGCGCATAAATTATGCAGATGTAGCAGCCACCACCGTTGCTGCTGTAGCAGCAGCCTGTGCACTAATAGCCGCCGCTTCGCTGCCGGTATTGGCCATGCTTACATATTTATAACCCCAGCCTTTTAATTCGTTCTTCCATAGCAGGGAACCGTCTTTGGCGCTTAAGCAAAGTAATATGCCCGGCACACTAATGTATAGTTTATCGTCTTCTGCCACAATTTGCCCAATGCTGGCGGCGTAGCTGGATGATACGTATGCTTTCAGTTTCACTTCCCATTTAATAAAACCGGTTTCTTTTTCAATGGCTGCCACGCGGCCACCCGATAAAATATAGAGTGTTTTTTCTTTTCTCATGATAAAGGTTTTAATAGTTACAATTTATTTTTTTAGTGCTTCTCTTACTTTGGGTGCCACTTTGGTTCCAAAAATTTCAATAGACTTCATCAGGTCTTTGTGCAATGGGCCGCCCACATCCATATGTGCAGAAAAACGGGTAAGACCAAATATATTATGAAAGTGCAAAATTTTATCTACCGCTTCATTGGCATCGCCAATTAATAAATGCCCCTGGCGGCTGCGGCCCACATCGTATTGCTGGCGCTGGTAAGGCGGCCAGCCACGGCTGCCACCTACTCTGTTCATTTGCCCGGCATACAAGGGGTAATATGCATCGGCCACGGCTTCACCATCATCTCCAAAAAAACTATGCATGTGCACCCCTACCTGAAACTTATTCATATCGTGCCCAAAATGCTGGTACAACTCTTTGTAATATTTAAACAACGGAACAAACTGGCTGGGGCTGCCGCCAATAATAGCAAATATTACAGGCAGTCCGGCTTTGGCAGCTCTTACCACCGATTCCGGCGTGCCACCCACGGCCACCCAAATAGCTAAATTATTATTGACAGCACGGGGCAACACCTGCTGGTCGGTGAGCGATGGCCGCAATTTTCCCTTCCAGGTAATGCGGTCTGTTTTGTTTAACTGCACCAGTAAATCCAGCTTTTCTTCAAACAGGGCATCGTAATCGCCCAGGTTATAACCATACAATGGAAACGATTCAATAAAACTACCGCGGCCGGCCACCAGTTCTGCACGGCCGTTTGATATTAAATCTATCGTAGAAAAGCTTTGATACAAACGCACGGGGTCTGATGAACTGAGAACCGAAACGGCACTGCCCAGTTTAATATTCTTGGTAACACTGGCCGCAGCAGCCAATATAATTTCTGGGGTGCTAACAGCATAATCCGGACGATGATGCTCGCCGATACCATAAAAATCAAGTCCCAGTTCATCCATCAGTTTTATTTCTTCAATCAGTTCCTGCAAGCGCTGCTGTGCTGGTTGTATGGTGCCGTTTTTATCAATATGCAAATCGCCAAACATACCAATGCCTAGTTCCATAATTCCTTTTTTTTGCAAAGATAGGTGATGAAAAGATTGTGAATTTGATGTAACCAGCAACTGTAACTCCGGTTGGGCCGTTGTTGTGTCACACATGTTAGCTGCAACGCTACGAGGAACGAGTATCTGCTGCACTTCATCCCGCCTTCAGCAGGACTTGTGCATTAGTACGTGCATCAACATGTTGCAGTATTAATGCTTCTCTCTTGAAGTAATTTCAGTTTTTATTTTTTTCCACTGCATATAGTTAATTACCAGCAGCGGCAGAAACAGCAAGGGCATTAAGGTAGATGTGGAGAACCCTTTTTTTACAAACATATAGCCACCGGTAAGGCACATAACCCCTACACAAAAACCCAGTGCAATATTGGCAATGCGTAAACCTTTTTCGTTTTTTTTAAGCTCTTCGGTAGTCCACTCAGATAAAGATGGTGATTTCATACGTAATAAAAATTTGCTTTACTAATCAGTTTATAAAGTGCCTGTATTTAAAACAACTGAAGCCCATAATAACCTACCAGCGTAAACACGGTGCAGCGGGCAATAACGCCAATACAACACCAAACTAATAATTTTTTAAGGTTCACATTTAAGCTGGTGCCCACAGCAATACTGATGGGAGCCCCCACCGTAAATGTACCTGCTAGGCCAAGACCTGGTACACCATACTTTTTCCAAAGCTTAGCAATAAAAGGATGTTTTTGTGTTTCATCTTGTTTTTCTACTTTCTTTTTGTAGAAGAAAGCTTTTATCTTATCACCCAAAAAAGTAGCCACAAAAACACCAGCCAGTCCGCCCGTAATGCTGGCAAAAAAAATAACCCAGGGAGATAAACCGAAAGCAAACCCTGCAGGTATGGCCGCATAAATTTCAAAAGTAGCCAGGCCCGCCACGGTAAGAATTTTTAAAAGCATAAATAATAGTACTGTTTTAAACGCCGGTGAAGGTATCTTAAAGAAAAAGAAGAAGCATATTTATTTTATAAATGGCAGCTGCCTGCACCAGCAAATAGCAAAAGTTGTTTTACATTAACTCCACCGCTTCAATTTCTATTAAAATTGTTTCTATACATTTACGGCAGACACTATTGCTTAAACCAGCTACACCATGCAACATCTGGGCATTTATCTGCACAATCATATTAATAAAGAACAACTGGTAAAAAACATTTTTACCAATCAGTTTTTAAAAAACCGTTTTGCCCCTAACCAGCAAGGACTTTTATTTGCCAGCAGTGTTATAGAACAAATAATTGATGAAGAAAGAAAGCACGACCAATTTCCAATAACAACCGCCACCAATAAAAGTTTAGAAAGCATGAGCAGCGGCGAGCAAAAGAAGGCCCTGCTGCAATACC
>JANRMC010000079.1:0-4304 GCA_033761915.1 Flavihumibacter sp. | reverse complement strand
ATTTGTTGTTTATAAGCTTAATGCCACAGTACAAAAAACTCAAATCAAGCGTAAAAAAACAATTTGCCCAATAGAAAAACTGTTTGGAGGGAGCGCCTAATTTCTGTAGTTTTGCCGCCTTCCGGTCCGGTAGCTCAGCTGAATAGAGCAACAGCCTTCTAAGCTGTGGGTCATTGGTTTGAATCCAATCCGGATCACCAGTAGTTGGCTAAAACCCGTTGAATATGCGGGTTTTAGCACAACACTGAACCCAAAAAGCGCTTATAAACACCGGTTTCCTTTGTTTTCCTTAGTTTTTCTGCAAAAAGCTGTAAAAAAGTTGCTACTATTTTTTTACCGAAACCCAATTTTTTACAGCCATGCCAAAAGTATCTGTTAAAGCCGTTTTGTACAAAAAAACAAAGGACCGCACAGCACCCTGCACTATTGCAATTAGAATTAGTTACCAAGCGGTGAGCCGGTATAAACAATTACCTTACCGGGTTACCCCTAATAACTTTGACAATAAAACAGGACAATGCACAAAAGATGCTGCCAATTATAAGTTTGTCAACGCACGCATAGCTGCAGAAGTAACTACTATACAGCACGATTTGTATATATTACAGACAGCGGCATTTTTTAATTTAACGGCAATAGAAGATTATTTACAGCAGCGCCACGGTACTAATATAAAGCGGCATAGCTTTACAAAAGTGGTGGAGGATGTTATTGTGAATAGTGCAGTAACTGTTACCCCTGGCACGTTGCGGAACTATAGAAAGCAATTAAATAAATTGCAACTATTTACGGGTAAAACAGAATTGTTTACGGACGAAATAACACCCGAATTTGTACGCAGGTATGAAAATTGGCTAAGAACACGTGGCAACCAACACAATACTATTTGGGATAGCAGTACAAAGTTTTTTGGCAAGTTTTTGAAACTTGCAGAAAAAGCATACAACATACAATTACAGGATCCATTTAACGGGTATAGCAAAGTAAAGTTTAAAATTGTAAAAAAAGAATACCTGACTTTTGAAGAACTGGACCGTATAGAAGCCTTACTACCACAATTACCCAATAATCATAAAACTGCCGCCGCATTCTTCTTATTAGAATGTTATGCCGGCATTCGCATTAGCGATTGGGGGCGCTTTGAGATTGAAAAGACAGAGGGTGAAAATTTAAAGCTGCAAACACAAAAAAACGACCAACCGGTATATATAAGGCTGGCAAACCGCGAAAGATTGGCCCGTATACTTATGTTTATAAAAAGCAATGCGCTGGTTTTTAACTTTACGCCATCTACAGCCAATAACTACATTAAATTAATTGCAGCTAAAGCTGGCATTAATAAGCACGTAAGCAGCCATGTTGGGCGCCATACGTGCGCCACTTTGCACGGAGAAAGGGGATTTAGCACAGAATATGTGGCGGAGCTTTTAGGGGTAACTATTAAAACTGTAGAGACTTACTACAAAACCACCCGGAAAAAGATGGAGCATGAAGATGCGATAAGAAAGGGTCTATGAAGTTGCACAAGCATCGACTATTGGCGGAGCTTGTGCCGCATAACGCAATGCGTTGGCCAAGCTGCCATGTTTAATTCTGCAAGTGCTTATAACATCTGGCTCTACCTGAACGGTTGTATTAACAACCGGCGGCAGGCCCAATTCTTCGCGGCTTTTGCGGCCAGCGTTTTTATTGCCGCCATTATTGCGGCGCTTGTCTTGTTTAATTAAGGCTGATTTGTTGCTCATCGTCTATATTCTTGTCTTCAAAAATTAAATAAGAAAGGTACCAATGCCAGGCATCATCCAACAATTGTTTTAAAACGAATTGATCGTTTGCCGTTGGTGCTGTAAAGTGCAGCCGCAATTGCCATTCTTCAACCACGCCATCTGTGTAGCGGTACTTATAAGTACGATACACGGTACTTTTTTTACTGTGTATTTTTTCGCCCACGAGCACCGCTTCTATAATAGCCACCGGGTCGGTGAGCTTTGTAATCCACAGGCCTCCGGTATCAGGGGCCTGTGGATTTTCGCCAAGAACGAATTTATGCATGAGTGTCTGTTTCTTCTGGTTTAGACCAACACCATAAAATTATATTAATTGGCGTGCCGTCTTTTTCGATATGTACAAAGTCGCTGTGCTCAATTTTCTGGCGGGGCTCAAACCAATAATTGCTAAACTTAACAATCTCGCCTGTGCTGCTAAAATCGCCGAAAGAAACGTGCTGATCGCGGCCATTGTTTTCAACTTCAACTTCTTCGTAGTGCTTGGGCAATTTGTCTGAATTTTCAAAAAGGAACTGCATCATTGCTTCGTTGAGCTCTTCAATAGTAACATCGTTTTCAAGCTCATCAACTTTAAAACCAATTTGGATGGCGGCTAAAAGTGTGGTAGTGTTCATGTAGTATCGCCTTTTTTTCTTTTCTATTGCGTCCGGTTGCGTATCCGGCGCTTTTGTTACACAAAGATAAACTAAATAATCAATTCGCCAAATATTTTTTAATTTATTTTTTAGCATTTATAAAAAAGCCCTATGGAAACAGGGCTGGTACTAAACGGTAAACATGAGAAAACCAACTATGCCTGAAAAACTAAATTTTTGATAATTGAAAATGCATGCCGTCTTTACGTTTCCAGGTGCCGCCCCAATCAAAGCCGGCATCTGTAAAGCACTTTACAAAACCGGCGCTTAGTTTAGGTTCAACGCCCAGCCCATTCCAGGCGGCATTAACATCTATGGCAATAGCCCAGCTGTGCAGGCTGGCTTTAGTTCTGCTGCCACGCTGGTATCGTATGTTAAAGCAGCCATCCCAAGTTTTTAATTCTTTTACAAAGCCACGCTGAATGAGGTTTGTAAAAGCCATTTCTAATGGCTTCACTAAATCTTTGTTGCAGTATATGCGCTTGGGTATTACGCCTATTTCTAAAGCAGCAGGCACATCCCAAAGGGTTAACCATTTGTTTGTTTGTGTTGGCTCTCCGTATTTATTAAAGCACATTTCTGGGGTTACCATAAATAAATAATTAAAAAGTAAACAATAAGCAAAGCCGCTGCTATGAGACGCTCTTGCCAAAAACCAATATTGCGCAGGGCTTTATCTTTTTTGCTGTTGGTAGTGTTAGATTTTAGTGCAATGCTTTTGCCTCGCAGTAAGTTTAACAGCGGGTCAAAAAGCAGCCATTGCCATAGTATGTATTCTATTATACGCGGCACATCGGTTGCAATTAATGGCAACCCTTTTAATAAATGCCAGGTGTTTACCAAACCATAAATTAATACAGCTATCAGCACACGGTACAGCTTGCGCACATTATTAGTACCTGCAGGTGCATGATGTATGCGGTATGCTTCAATGGCGGCACACAACACCACAGCGGCTATCAAAAGAAAGGTTGTCACTAATACTCTGAATTAATAATAATTATAAAAGCTACAATGCCAATTACGCCTAAAAGCAGCAACCAAAAATTGCCATTACTGGTAAGGCTTGGATTTTCATCTTCATACTTGCCGGTGCTGTTGTTTAAGCGATGGTAACCGCTTTTGTGGCTTTTAATGGTTTTGTAACCCCAATACGCTACCCAGAAAATTAGTACAATTAATAATACCCATGTCTGGCTGCCGTTGTTAAGGAAGGATAATAGTTTCATGTTCTTACAATTTTAAATTTTGAAAAATAGTTTAAGAATACATACAGCAGCAGGCTGCCGCCAATGCAAATGGCAATGATCTGCCATGGGTTAAGTACCGTTGTTTCTTTACTCTTATTCGATTGCTCAATTTTAGCGGCCACGCTGTCAATGGCTTTCTTCCAGCCACTATCAATATTGTTGGTTTTTTGTTGCTGCTGGCCACTCTCCCGTATGTACATTATTGGCTGCGTTATATAGTTGTTAACTTCTTTGCCGGTATCATACAGAAATACTTCCCGCTGCCATTGGCTATTGCTTTCTGTGGTGGCTTTTTTTACGGCGCCACTATCCAGCTTGCTTACTGCAGTGCTGTCTGTTTTACGCAGTGCTTTGCTTTTGGTGGCCGTGCAACTGCTGAATACAATGGCCAGTGCCAGTATAAACAATACTGCCAATACATAATACAATACCAGGCTCCATACGGGGTCTTTTTTCATAATTAACCGTTTGAATCTTTGTCTGCAAATTTTGCAATAGCTTCCCGGCCTTTTTTAAGAAAAGTGAATGCCAGTAATTGTGCAAAGAAGCCTATAAATAGCGCTGTTGTTTTAAAGTGAATAAGCAGCGTTTCTTTAAATGAGTGAGAAGGTTTTTTGCGTATTGCTTCAATA
>JANRMC010000078.1:0-3434 GCA_033761915.1 Flavihumibacter sp. | reverse complement strand
TGATGGAGATAAAATAGCCGCCGGAATTTCTTACACCCGCTACCTGGGTAAAGATTCTGCCATTGCCAGCAGCAGCCCTTATGAAAACGACTGGTACGGATACTTTCATGTAAGAACAAAAAACAACTGGCGTTTTGGTGTGGCCATGGGTTATGCAGATGGCGGGTTTAAAGACAAGGTTACTTACAGCGACTCGATACGAAGGTTTAATAATGTATTGCAGCGTTTTGAATGGGTGTATGTACGCAGCACCATCAACTCTGATAATAAGATTAAAGATTTTATGTTGTCTGCCTCAGTAAGAAAAGATTATGAGTGGAGTCACCTGCTTACCCGTAAAGATAATCTTACACTAAACCTAACCGGTTATCTGGTAAGTGGCGCTTCTACAATAAAATCAAACTTCAACCAAACCTATATGGCAAGACAGATAGAACTTTCTAAGTTGCGCCGCTCTTATGAGAGTGCCGATGGAACCGGTTTCCAGTTTCAGTCGGTTGCTTTATCTGCAGGTTTGTATTACAGCATTGGTAAGTTTAACATACAACCAGTGTGGTTTATAGATTACTACCTGCCTGCCAGTGATAAAAAAATCAGCTCAGTGTTTTCTTTGGTGGCAGGCTTTAGTTTTTAAGCCTGTTTTAAAAAAGTTTCACACCGTGTTAAAACAATTTAACTTCAAAAAAATATTACTGGCATATCAATTGAATTATTGATACTAAACTAAAAACCATACATCATGAATGCTAAACTCTTTTCCGCTGCAATTTTTACTTTATTTATTACAGTAGCAGCCAACGCACAGGTAAAAAAACTGGTTAACGACAATGTTCCCTTCTTTCAAATGGGTATAAAAGGCGGCGCCAATCTTACCAAAGTAGATGGCAAGTCTTTTCAAGACGAATTTAAAACAGGCTACCATGCCGGGGCGTTTATACAATTAAAACTCTCCGATAAATTTCAGGTGCAGCCAGAAGTTTTGTTTAACCAGTTTACTACAAGAACAGATACCAGCTTCTCTAATGTATACGACATTAAAAACCTGAAAGACGTAAAGCTGAATTACATTTCAATTCCTTTGCTCTTAACATATGCCCCTTCTAAGGTTATCAGCTTTCAGGCAGGCCCGCAGTTTGGCATTTTAATAGATAAGAATAAAAATATTGTAGACAATGGTAAACAGGCTTTCCGCAGTGGCGATTTATCAATGCTGGGTGGTGTGCAGGTAAGCATTGGCGGCATCCGTGTTAATGGCAGATATTTTGTAGGTCTTAATAATATTAACGATATAGACAATCAGGAAAAATGGAAAAACCAGGGCTTCCAGTTAAGCGTTGGTTTCAAAATAATCTAATTGCATCGTTGTAATTTATCGGCCCCGCTTTTAGCGGGGCTTTTTACTTTTATTATACCAGCATTGGTAACTCCGGTTAAGCATCGTTGCGTCGCACACTGCACCATAATAAAAGGCATAAGCAGGAAGAAGTAGGGTGTAGCACATAAACCTTATGCCCCATCCCTTTTACCTTTGCTGAAGTGTCCGCCTCAAAAGGCGTAACGATGCTCCATTGCCCCCCAATGTTCGGGACCGCAGTTGGCTACCAAAAAGAATTATTACCCCTGCACTATTATTTTAAAAGCCTGCAAATGGCCGTATATTAGCCAAAACTTAGCTATAACATGAGGGTTATTTTGCTGCTGATTAGTGCATGGCTTTTACCGGCTTGGCTGCCTGCACAAAACGCTAATTTGGCTAAAGATAAAATGGCTGTGCAAGATACGGCCATGGCCAAACAATGGGTGTTAAAAGCAGAATACTATCGTTTTTACAAACCCGACTCAGCCCTTTATTTCATTAACCAGGTATTACAACTGCCGCCAGCAGCAGCACTAAATAAATATTACGCGGCTGCCTATAATAGCATGGGCTATGCCACGTATATGAAAGCGCAATACAACAATGCAATAGATGCGTTTCGCAATTACTACAATTACTCCCGCCGCGATAACAGTGTTATTAATATGGCTTATGCCTTAAACAATGAAGGCAATGTTTACATAGAGCTGGGCGATTACAGCACAGCGCTAAAAAAATATAAAGAAGCTTTAAAGCTTCGGCAGGATATTAGAGACCAGCATGGCATTGCTATGAGTTATAACAATATTGGTTTTATATACAAAGACATTGGAGATTATGAAAAGGCAATTGATAATTTTTATGCAGCGCTGCGGGTTTTTGAAAAAGAAAAAGATGAATTGGCGGTAGCCACCACATACAATTATCTGGGTGCCGTTTATTTCCGGCAAAAAAATTTCAGAGAAGCCATTAGTATCCAAAAAAATGCGTTGCAAATGCAAGAGGCCCGCAATGATTTAAACGGGCAGGGCATCAGCCTGCAAAGTATTGCCAATGCCCACAGCGAGCTGAATGAGTATGAACCGGCGCTTGCTTATTACAGCAGGGCTATAAAAATTTATGAGAGAAGCGGCGATCTGCGGCAACTGGGTTTATTATACGCTTCTATGGGGCAACTCTACAACAAACAAAAAAAATATGCCGCTGCACTGGAGGCTTTAGAAAAGTCGCTAGATATACATTCAAAAATAAACAATAAAAGAAGTCTTGCTTCCACGCAGCTGAATACTGCGGTTACCCTTATTAATTTAGAAAAACCTGTTGCCGCAAAACAATTAATTGACAGTGCCGCAAAAACAATTTTATTAACCGGTAATAAAACCGATAAAAAGAATTTATACGAGGCAGAAACGCTTTATTATGAATCTATCAACGAACTGAAAAACGCCCTGCTGGCTTATAGAAATTACAATAATGAAAAAGATAGTTTGCTCAATAGTGAGAATATAAAAGCAATGACGGATGTGAAGATTAAGTACGAAACCGAGAAGAAAGACCTGGAGATTAATATTCTCAGCAAGCAGGATTCAATAAAGTCGTTACAACTAAAAGTGCAGGAATCTGCCATTAATCAGCAATTGTTAACTATTACACAGCAACAACTGGCACTTACAGAAAGCGATCTTGAAATTGAAGCAAAAGAAAAAAGAATTTTACAGGGGCAGATAGACTCCAGCAAAAAAGCCCAGGAAATTGAAATGCTGAACCGGCAGGCCAAAATTCAAAACCTTGAATTACTAAACCAGAAACTGCAAGTGCGTAACCGTAACTATATTTTACTGGTGGTATCCATACTCAGCCTTTCTGTATTGCTGATTGGCTACTCTTACTACCGACGCTACCGTTTAAAGAAGGAAAAGGAGTTGCAGGCTGCGATATTTCAGCAGCAGGATTTGGCCACCAAGGCGGTAATGGAAGCAGAGGAAACCGAGCGGCAGCGCATTGCCAAAGACCTGCACGATGGGGTGGGGCAAATGATGAGTGCGGCCAAAATGAACCTGTCGGCCATAGAAACCGA
>JANRMC010000077.1:0-5227 GCA_033761915.1 Flavihumibacter sp. | reverse complement strand
GTGCACTTATTATACATACACAAGGTAAGTATGCGGTTAAGCATGGTTCTTACGAGCCTCTTAAAATAATGTGTGATGCTATAACAGAGAGAGGTATTAATGCCACCGTTGAAGTTACTACAACCTGATAGCTGCTACCCAGATGCCTTTTTTATAACCTTTTACTTTCAAAAATTGCAGAAATTACGCCATTACTGTTTTATTGGTTTATAAATATTTTGAAGCCGCTGTATTTATAAATTTCAAATCTCTTTACGGTTCTTTAAAAACTATCTAATCGTTTGCAGTAGTTTTCTTTTTAAAACTGTAAATACAATTCACATCGTATAAACACGAGAGTTTTGGATTATTAAAATATCATAATTTAGGTTTTCCACTTTCTTACAAACCAAAATAACCAATTATGAGAAAAACACTCGTCCTGCTGGCGTGCATATGCGTCAGCACTCTCTCGCTCTTTTCACAAGACCACATTATTGCAAAGGGTGCAGAAGTAACGCAGGGTACTTTAATAAAAGTTACCCAACCATTACGCAGCCTCAAAAAAGACCCCAATTTTAAAGACGTAATTGTTAGAGATGAGAATGGTATTATTGGTAGCAAAAAGCAACCCCGTGTTGTAGAAAACTATCCGGATCAAAACCCCCTGGTGGATGATGCCGCCATGCAAAAAAATTATAACCCTACCAGCCAGTTTGAAATGAACGCTGGTATTGGCGTTAATTTCAATGGTATGGGTTATACATCTGTTAACCCACCCGACCCTACCATTTGCGTTGGCCCTAACCATGTACTGCAAATGATTAACGGTAACTCTGGTGCCTATTTAAAAGTATTTAATAAAACCGGAGGCCAGGTGGTAGCTCAAACTTTTATGGATGCCATCACCGGCCGTGGAGGACTTGGAGATCCTATTGCTTTATACGATCAGCTGGCAGACCGCTATGTTATTTTAGAATTTGCCAATAAAAGCGAAAATGGCAATCAGGAAGGATTGATATTTGCCATTTCTCAAACAGCAGATCCTGCTGGCAGTTGGTATGTATATTTCTTTGGGTATGGCAATACATTTCCTGATTATCCAAAAGTAAGTGTTTGGAATACCGGATATTTTGCCACCACTAACGACTTTGCCAATGCAAGCTCCTATTCAGGTTCTTCAGTGTGGGCATTTGACAGGGCCAAAATGCTGGCCGGTAATGCTACTGCCACTTCGCAGCGTTTTACACTAGGTAATACCAGCAAATTCTTTTCTATGTGCCCGGTTTTATTACAAGGCACCACCACCCCTGCACCGGGCACAGGTGGCTTAATTGCTTATATGTTTGACAATGCATGGACCACCAGCACTACAGACGTGGATAGTATTGGCCTGTTAGAGTTTGATGTGGATTTTAATAATGCCGCCAACTCAACAGTGTCTGCACTTTCTTCAATGACGGCCACTTCTTTTAAATCTGATATTTGTACAGCAACCCGTGGCCGTTGTATCTCTCAACCCGGCTCTACCATTGCGCTGGAGGCATTGCATCAGAAAGTGCAAAACCAACCTATTTACAGAAGCTTTGCCGGATATGAAGGTATTGTAATGACCCACGCGGTAGACAAAGGCAGCAATATTGCTGGCGTACGCTGGTATGAGTTACGCAAAACAACCGGCAATTGGGGCATTTACCAGCAAAGTACTTATACACCCGACAATACACATCGGTTTCTGCCCAGTGTTTGTTACGACAAGTTTGGTAACATAGGCCTTGCTTACAATGTTTCCAGCTCTGCCACCACCACTTACCCCGGTGCTCGTTTTACCGGGCGTAAAGAATGCGATGCTTTAAATACTATGACCTATGCAGAAACCACCATCATTAGTGGTACTGCTTCTAATGGCAGCAATCGTTATGGAGATTATAACCATTTAGTGGCCGACCCCGATGGTGTTACTTTTTGGTTTACCGCAGAATGGAACGGTGCTTCTACCTGGAGCACTCGCATTGCATCATTTACATTAGACCAATGTAACCCCAACGCCTGTGCAGACCCTACAGGTCTTGCAGCATCTTCTATTACCACTACTGCAGCAACGGTTAGCTGGTCTGCCGTTAGCGGTGCGGTTAGTTACGATGTTGATTATAAATTATCAACTACGGGCACATGGAGCAATGCTGCCACCGCCACTACAGCCACTTCTGTTAATCTCAGTGGTTTAACCAGCGGAACGGTGTACGATTACAGAGTAAGAGCCAATTGCGCATCAGCCAGTAGTAATTATGTGCAGGCGCAGTTTACCACACAATCTGTTGTGGTATGTAATGCACCAGCAGGTTTAACAAGCAGCGCTATCAGCAGCACAACTGCAACAGTTAGCTGGTCGGCTGTCAGCGGTGCTTCTAACTATACCGTTGAGTATAAAACTACTGCCGCATCTGTTTGGACAGTGGCCGCATCTGCCACAACAGCTACTTCAGTTAACTTAACAGGTCTTACAGCATCTACGGCTTATGATTGGAGGGTACGCACCAATTGCAGCAGCGGCAGCAGTGCTTATGCAGCAGCACAGTTTACCACCACAGCTGCAAGCACCTGCCCCGGACCGCTGGATGTTTCAACCAATGGTACCAGAAGCGGTGCGGCTACCATACCGTTCAATACAGATGTTAACGGACTGATAAGTCCTTCTGCAGACAACGATTATTACCGCTTTGTAATTACTACTGGCGGCACTATAAGCGTTACTCTGGGAACACTACCGGCCGATTATGATTTACGCCTCTACCGCAACAACTCACAGGTAGCCATTTCTCAAAACAGTGGCACTACCGGAGAGACCATTAATTACACAGCTACTGCAGGTACTTACTATGCAAGAGTATATGGTTATAACAATGCCAATAACTCCAGCTTGTGTTATACCTTAAGAGTGCAGTTGGGTACCGCTTCAATGCCAGAAACTGGTAATGGCGCAGAAACTGCCATTGCAAAAACCAAGGTCGATGTGTTTCCTAACCCCGTGCAGTCTGTTTTAAATATTAATATTGCCGGATTAAACAGCCGGGCAGATATACGAGTATTTGATGTGAACGGAAAACTGGTTGCCACCCGTAGCACTACTACGGCTAACACTGCAATAGATGTTTCTAAACTGGCCCGTGGTATCTACTTTGTAAAAGTGAATGATGCTGAAAACAACATCCTTCACCAAACCAAATTTGTAAAACAATAATAACAACAACCCCTGTTTTCTCCGTCCCGCCATTGTTGTGGCGGGACTTTTTTTTGTTACCAGCCACAGCACCCGTGGCAGCAGCGTTGCCACGCTCGGTTCATCGCTGTATCTTTTTTCAACAGAGCATGGCTGTTTATCCTGAGCTTGCCGATGGGTTGCACCGGTTAATAGTATTGCAATGGACAACTTTAAACATATACCCATTTGCAAAAGCTAAAAAGAAAACAGAACTTTAGTGCCACTGATGGCACTATTTGTTTTA
This sequence comes from Flavihumibacter sp., assembly GCA_033761915.1. GTDB lineage: Bacteria > Bacteroidota > Bacteroidia > Chitinophagales > Chitinophagaceae > JACMLD01. The sequence continues at coordinate 1,742 of JANRMC010000077.1, read as the reverse complement.
GATCATACTTTAAATTTTCCACCGGTTCATATGGCAGAGCCGGATGGTTTGCTGGCTGTGGGCGGAGACTTAAGTGAAGAGCGTTTATTACTGGCATACCGTAACGGCATCTTTCCGTGGTATGAAGGGGAACATATTTTATGGTGGTGTCCACACCCCCGTTTTGTAGTAACCCCGCAGGAAATAAAAATTAGTAAAAGCATGCGTTCGCTGCTTAATAAAAACGCATTTACATTTACCATTAATACCGCTTTTGAAGCAGTCATTAATAATTGCAAAACCATCAGCCGGCCGGGGCAAGACAGCACCTGGATTACCAACGACGTTAAAAAAGCCTATATCAACCTGCATAAAAAAGGTTGGGCACACAGTGCCGAAGTTTGGAACAACCATGAACTGGTGGGCGGTTTATACGGCATACGTATGGGCCGTGTTTTTTTTGGAGAAAGTATGTTTAGCAAACAATCTAATGCCAGTAAATATGCTTTTATAAAATACACCCAGTATTTGCAAACCCAACATGTGCAGTTAATAGACTGCCAGGTGTATACCGAGCATTTAGAAAGCATGGGTGCTACAATGATAGACCGCACACGCTTTATTACTTTATTAAAGGAGCTGATGTGAGTTGCAAATTAACATCTTAACTTAACATATTTAATAATATTTTTCTTAATCTCTGCCCATCTCTTGTGTAATCGTAAATATAATAGCTAGAATGTGGAGAAGTCCTTCCGTTAAAGATGATGTAATCATGTTGAAGTAAAAATTGGATAAAAATGTTTTCCTTTTCAAAAGATTCTTTTCTGTCAAGGCCAAATATGTATTCCTTACAGGTCTTTGAATCAAAATTTTCTGAAAGACTCATAGCATCCTTCTCTATTTCTGCATCCATTTTTCCTAAAACAATCTTATCGTTTGTCGGTTTTTCGTCTCTTATTTCTCCTCCATCAAAAGCTATGTTTTCTAAAAATTTTCTATCTTTTTGAAGTTTGTCAATTTCTTCTAAAGCTTCATTTTTTGCTTTTCTTTCCGAGTCAACCTTATTCTCTAATACTAAAATTCTTTGAAGTAATTGTTTGTACTGTTCTTCTGTGTATATTTTTCCTTTACTGATTTTTTGTATATAAGGTATTACAACATTCTCAAAATAGTTTAAAATTAGTCTTGAAATGGAGAGAAAGAAATAGGTAATAACTAATACCAAAATTGTCAGAAAAGTCACTTTTGTAAGATTCGTGACAAAACTATGTGTTGTCCAATATTTTTTAAAATATGCTACTTTATTTACTAGCTTGAAATTATCATCAAAGAAGAAAAAGGCATATACTACTTCCCAATTTACAGCAACCCATACTAAAATAAAAGTACCTAAAAAAGGATTAGCAACACGTTGTTTTATATTGTCCTTTAATGACTGAATTGAATCCGTAATCATAAAAAAGATTTAATTATTTGAACATACAATACATCAATTTATAACTAAATGTTGAACCGAGCGTGGCAACGATGCTGCTACGGGGTACTAACGTCGGCTACCAATAAAAAAGCCCAGCATTAGCTGGGCTTTTAAAGTTATAAGCTTGTTATGACTTCCTTCCTGTTTTCACACAGAATTTCTTCAAATTCTTTTACGAGCTATGTTTGATGTAAGCAAAAAAATACATTTCACAAAAATTTCATCTCTTCTGACTGTTTATTTAGGCAATAAATTATGTGGAGGATGATATTAAAGATAGCGT
>JANRMC010000076.1:0-12385 GCA_033761915.1 Flavihumibacter sp. | reverse complement strand
CAGCTGAAGGTTTTGATTGGATGCGGGAAGTAAGGGCTTACCGTATGGTTTTAGGCTATAGAAATAAGGGGCATTTAATTGCTAAAACTAACCCTATAAGACCGCGTAAAGACCGGGGTGCGAATCTTGATCTGGGATTTTTTGGCTTTACGGAGGCTGATCTTGACAGTACTTTTCATGCCGGTAACCTGATAGGTCTGGGTACCACTACTTTAAGAAATATTATTGCCCACCTGGAAAAATGCTATGCTTCGCATGTGGGTATTGAGTTTAAATACATCAGCGATCAGAAGAAAGTGGATTGGCTGACCAATGAAATGGAACGGAAATTTATTAACCCGCTTCCGTTTGAAAAAAAGAAACGCATTCTGGAAAAACTTAACCAGGGTGTGATGTTTGAAAAGTTTTTACATACCAAATACATCGGGCAAAAACGCTTTTCACTGGAAGGTGGAGAAACCACTATTGCAGCCCTGGATGCCATCATCAGCACAGCTGCAGACCATGATGTGCAGGAAGTGGTTATTGGTATGGCACACCGCGGACGCCTGAATGTGCTGGCTAATATTATGGGTAAAACCTATGAGCAAATCTTTAGCGAGTTTGAAGGCACGGGCAAGCTGGACCAAACCATGGGCAGCGGCGATGTTAAATACCACATGGGCTATGGTAGCGAGGTACAAACACTGAATAACAAAACAATTCACCTGAAATTAATGCCCAACCCCTCTCACCTTGAGGCGGTAAACCCGGTAGTGGTGGGTTTTGCAAGAGCTAAGGCGGATGTTTTATATGAAAGCGATTTTGATAAAATATTACCCATACTGATACATGGCGATGCTTCAATTGCGGGGCAGGGTGTGGTTTATGAAGTATTACAAATGAGTGACCTGAAAGGATACTATACTGGTGGCACCATGCATTTTGTAATTAATAATCAAATTGGTTTTACCACCGATTTTGATGAGGCCCGCAGTGCTGATTATTGTACCTCACTGGCATCTATGGTACAGGCGCCGGTAATGCATATTAACGGAGACGACCCGGAAGCAGTGATTAAGTGTGTGGAAATTGCCACCCGCTACCGTCAGGAGTTTAACAGCGATGTATTTATTGATATGGTTTGCTACCGTAAGCACGGACACAATGAAGGTGATGACCCTAAGTTTACCCAGCCACACCTGTATGCATTAATTGACAAGCACCCTAACCCAAGAGAAGTTTATACTAACTTCTTATTAGAAAACGGTGAAGCCGATGCCAAAGAACTGGCTATATCAATGGAGAAGAAGTTTTGGGGCGATTTGCAGGAGCGTTTAGATGAGGTAAAGCAAAACCCACTGCCCTACCACTACCAGCAACCAGAAATATGGTGGAAAAGTTTGAGAACCGCCACCCCTGAAGATTTTGATGCCAGCCCGGTTACCGCTATTAGAGAAAATAATTTTAAAAACATCTTCAATGCTTTAATGCAATGGCCCAATGATTTTAAGCCTTTGAAGAAAGTGGAAAAAATTATACAGGATAAGGTAAAATTATACGAAGCAGAAGGAAAGGTTGATTGGGCAACCGGAGAGCTGCTGGCATACGGAAGCATCCTGCTGGATGGTAATAATGTTAGAATGAGCGGACAAGATGTAAGAAGGGGTACCTTCTCACACCGTCACGCCATTTTACAAGATGAGGTATCACAAAAAGCCTACAGCCGCCTCAGCCGTATTGAAGGTGCAAAAGGTAAATTCAGAATATACAACTCATTATTGAGCGAATACGGTGTATTAGGTTTTGAATATGGTTATGCATTGGCCAACCCTAACGCTTTGGTGTTGTGGGAAGCACAGTTTGGCGATTTTGTAAACGGCGCACAAACTATGATAGACCAGTTCATTAGTGCCGGAGAACAAAAATGGAACCGCATGAATGGCGTAACCATGTTGTTACCGCATGGCTACGAAGGGCAGGGACCAGAACACAGCAGTGCCCGGCTGGAACGCTTCTTACAACAGTGTGCCGAATTAAATATGGTGGTAACCAATATCACCACATCTGCCAATTTCTTTCATGCCTTGCGCCGCCAGTTAGCATGGCCTTTCCGCAAACCATTAATTAATTTTTCGCCCAAAGCTAACCTGCGCCACGCCGGCACCTACTCTGACCTGAAAGAGTTTACCAGCGGTGGTTTTAAAGAAGTAATTGATGATAGTTTTGTGAGCAATGCAGCAGATGTTAAAAAAGTTTTATTCTGCTCTGGTAAAATATATTACGATCTGGCCGAGCGTCAGCAAAAAAATAATCACACCGATACAGCAATAGTACGTGTAGAACAATTGTACCCGCTGCCTGCTAAACAATTAGAAGCCCTGTATAAAAAATACAGCAAAGCCACCTGGTTCTGGGTGCAGGAAGAGCCATTGAACATGGGTGCTGCATCCTTTCTTCAAATGAATTTAAAAAGCATTAACTATGGTGTTATCAGCAGGCAACCTTCTGCTGCCACCGCCACCGGTTATGCAAAAGTGCATAAGCAGGAGCAGGAAGAAATAATAGAAACCGCTTTCAGTATTTAATAGTAAGTAGAATACCAGCAGTATAACTACCAGCAACATCCTTGCTACGCTCAGTTCAACCGCAGAATAGCTATTGAACTGAGCGTTTTTTATTTACCCCCACTATCAATAGCGGCAGCCAAATGTTACCGCTAATATTAAATAATGCACGTTGTTACTTTTTTTGTAACATTTCTACACTTCAAACTGTCCATTATAGCAGAAAACAGGATGTTACGTAGCACACCGAAACCAATTTGCTTTAAATGATCATACACCAGTATATAAAATAATCTAGTATACGGCATTAAGCAGCCTTAATGCCCGTATATGTATTTTATATTTTCTCTGCCGGTTTGCTGATAGAATTTAACAGCCTGATTGTTTAACTGCAAACCTTATTAAACGCACCATGAAAAACAGACTCATCAAAAGATCGCACCTGAGTGAGAAGCAATGCCATGAAATAATACAGCTTTTTACGGAAGACCTTACCGCCACACAAATTGCTAATATTACCCTCATCAGCAGGGTTACCATTAACAATTACCTTAAGCTATTGCGTACACATATAGCCCGGTTTTGCGAAGAAAGAAATCCACGGCAGCACCACCGCAATCAATTTCCGCATGCCACCATACAAAACCATGCAGGCATTAGCAGCGATGAACCGGAAGATGCCACACACCCCTATTATGGCTTTTATAAAGCCGATGGCAATGTTTATGCCGACCTATTATATGATATTGATAAAACCGGTATTCATACCTTGCAACGTATGAAATTACTGCACGATACCACCAGTAATGATACATCTGCTTTACATGCTTACACACACTATCATGCCATTGCCGATTTTAATAACTGGCGGCTCTTCAGAATAGATACTGCAGCTAATTTAAACAGCCCGGCACCTGCCGATGAAGTAAGCGCATTCTGGAGCAATACCAAAAACCGCTTATTAAAATTCAGGGGGCTTAATAAAAGTACGTTGCCCCTGCATGTAAAAGAATCGGAGTTCCGCTTCAATTTCAGAAATGAGAATATAAATGATGTACTGATGGGGATAATTAATAAGCGTCCCCTGCATTTTTCAAAACTGTCATAAGTATACTTTCTAAAATAGTATTGGTGGTTTCTTACTGTCGCCACCAACATGTTCGCAGGCAGTAAAGCAAGTTTTCTCATGTCAACCGCGGGTGGTTTCTACTACCCGCTCTTTTTTTATACACCTCTTTATTATAATTACTTACTAATATTGCAGGGTGAGTCGCTACTATTCTTATTGCAATACAGCTATACAGGTAATTACCGGGTACAACGGCGCAGAACCGCTGGCAAATTTTTTAAAAAAGTTTTTTGCTGCCAATAAAAAAATTGGCAGTAAAGACAGAAAGCATATTACTCAATTATGCTATTGCTGGTACCGTGCAGCGCACCTGTTACCCCAACCCGTAACAACAGACAGACTTGCAGCAGCATTATTTATTTGCACACAACAACCCACCCAATTATTAGATGCCTTGGCCCCTTCATTTAACGAAGTTGTGCAACAGCCTCTTGCTGTTAAATTGCAGCAGTTGCATATTGCATTGCCGGTAACTGCAGTGTTTCCATTTGAAAGTGAATTGACTGAAGGAGTTGATGGGGAACTTTTAGCAACTTCCTGCCTGCAACAACCTGATTTATTCATACGCATCCGCCCTGGTTATAATGAAACAGTGATTAAAAAATTAATGGATGCCGGCATTGTGTTTAAGCCAATTACACCCAATTGTATTGCCTTGCCGGCTACCACCAAACTGGATGATCTGCTTATAATAAATAAAGAAATTGTGGTGCAAGATTACAGTTCTCAGCAAACAGGCAGCCTGCTGCAATTTGTTAAAGCGGGTAACAGTGCTATTAAAGTTTGGGATTGCTGCGCTGCCAGCGGTGGTAAAAGCATTATGGCTGCAGATATTTTTAAACAGGTGCAACTTACCGTTTCAGACATCAGACAAAGTATATTAATAAATCTGCAACACCGGTTTGAAACAGCCGGTATAAAAAACTATCATGCTTTTATTTCTGACCTGTCTAAAACGGCGGCAACACTTCCTCAAAAAAAACAGCAATTAATTATTTGCGATGCCCCCTGCAGTGGCAGTGGCACCTGGAGCCGAACACCGGAACAACTGTTTTATTTTAAACCTTCCCGCATTTATGAGTATAGCCAGCTACAAAAGACCATTGCTTTAAACGCTGCAAAGGCTTTAGCAACGGGCGGTTATTTTTTATACATTACCTGTTCTGTTTTTAAAGAAGAAAACGAAATGGTTGTAAACCAGCTATTAGAAAATACACAACTGCAATTGATAAAGCAGCAATTAATTACAGGCTATCATATAAAAGCAGATAGTTTGTTTGCAGCGCTTTTTGTATTGCCTGCCACCGTTGCTTAGTAATAAAAAGGTGAAGGGTGCGACGCAACCGGGGCTGCCTGATATACCGCTGCTGGTTTACAAAAAATAAGCCCCGCGTTACGGGGCTTACAACTAATTACCGGTCTTCTTTGCATCTTTATTACCAAACAGCCTGTTTAATAATCCTTTTTTCTTTTCCTCTTTTTTAGGGTCTGCTGGTGGTGCTTTATCGGCTGGCTTCTCTTCTTTTTTTACCGGCTCTGGTTTCTTGGCTTCTTCTAAAATCTTTTTCTCTTCTTTACTTAACTGAGACTCTACCGGAACATTATTGGTATCTTCGTTAAAATTGATATAGTCATCCGCATTGCCTCCCATCTGATCGGTTCCTTCGGCGCCGGGTGGCGGTGTTTTATCAATCAGCGGATCGTAATCCATCAGCATTTCATTGGTTAAATTCTCGGGCTTCATAAAAGTTGCGTCTCTTGTTATGCCCAGTGTTTTATCATTATATACTTTTTCAAAAAAGTATTCCCATATAGGGCGGGCTGCCTGGCCACCATAACCCAAACCGCTTTCTAAACGAATGAAACGATCGTCGCAACCAATCCATGTGCCGCCGAGTAATTGCGGTGTAAAGCCCATGAACCAGGCATCACTGTTATCATTGGTAGTACCTGTTTTACCACACATTTCTGCAGCGCCTAAACGGGCACGCAACCCTTTAGCAGTACCAAAATCAACCGGGCCTTGTAACATGCGGGTCATAGTATAAGCAGCCGGCTCACTAATTACCTGCCCCATTTTTGTTTGAAAGCTTTGCAACACATTTCCGTTTCTGTCTTCTATACGTGTTATATAAATGGGCTTGGTGCTGATGCCGCGATTGGCAAACATGGTATACCCCCACAGCATTTCAAACATACTGAGATCGCAGGAGCCTAAACAAATAGAAGGATAGGGTTCTACTTTGGTTTGAATATTTATTTGTTGCAGAAAATCGGCAAAACGTTTGGGTGTTACCTGCTTCATAATATAGGCTGTGGCACAGTTATCAGAATAGGTTATTGCAGAAGCCATGGTCATGCTGCCACCTTTACAAGCCGCTTTAGCCGGCACCAGACCATAACCCGGAAAGTTTTGTGCCACCCGTTCGCAAGGTGTTTCCGGTGAGAAGCCTGCTTCTTCAATAGCCTGGCAATATAAAAAAGGTTTGATAGAAGAACCAACCTGTCTTTTGGTATTGAGATTAACGTGATCGTACTTGAAGTTTTTAAAATCTATCCCCCCTACCCATGCTTTTACTTCGCCGGTTATAGGATCCATTACCATAAAAGAAGTTTGCAGCATTTGCTTATGGTATTTAATAGAATCCAACGGTGTCATTACAGTGTCTTTCTCACGACGGTTATTCCATGCAAAAACTTTCATGGCTGTTTTTTCATTAAAAGACTTTCTGATATCTGCTTCGCTGATACCTTCTTCTTTCATGTTCTTCCAGCGATCACTATTTTTCATGGCGGCATCTAATACTTTCTTAAACTCTTCCCAAACACGACCGCTTTTAACAGATGGCTGACTGCTTAATACTTTTTGCAAAGTGGGCATGTGGCGGGCCACTGCTTCTTCTGCATATAATTGCATGCGTGGGTTAATGGTGGTGTAAATACGCAAACCATCTTTATAAATATCATAGGGTTTGCCGGTTAACGGGTTTTCATGTTCTTTACACCACTTTTTAATTTCGTCACGCAGCTCTTCTCTGAAATAAGGTGCAAGACCGGCATTTTCGTCTTGCTTTTTATATTTCAGGTCAATAGTTTTTAGTTTTAATTTTTTTGCTTCCGCTTCAGGCAGGTAATTATTTTTCACCATTTGATTGATAACCGTGTTTCTGCGGTCTATTGCCATTTTTGGATTTTTGCGGGGGTTATACAATGTATTTCCCTTAAGCATACCAATTAAAACAGCAGCTTCTTCTACATTTAACCGATCGGGTTCTTTTTGAAAAAAGGTAAGTGATGCATTGCGGATGCCATAAACATTATCTCCAAAGGGCACCACGTTTAAATAAAGAGCCAGTATTTCTTCTTTGGTAAAATTGCGTTCCAGTTTTATAGCAATGATCCATTCTTTGAACTTTTCAATTACACGCATAATGATATTTTTAGACCCCTGGTCTAACATATTTTTAGCCAGCTGTTGCGTAATAGTACTGCCACCGCCATCTTTACCTAATAAAAAAATGGCCCGGGCTAAACTTTTACCATCGATACCCGAATGCTCGTAAAAACGCTCATCTTCTGTGGCTACCAACGCATTAATGGCGTTGGGAGAAATATCTTTAAAATCTACATTGCTGCGGTTGCCGCGATCGCGGTAGAACTTGCCCATTAAAGTGCCATCGGTTGCATAAATTTCTGTTGCCTGCAAAACGGATGGGTTTTCTAATTCTTTTAAAGAAGGCATTTCACCAAAAACACCAAAATTGATAAGTATTAAAAGCAATACAAACAGCCCGGTGCCCCAGGCAGCTATCTTCCAGAAAATTTTAACAGGCTTGCTCATATTATTGAGTTGAGGTATTGAGGTATGCAAAAATCTTACCCGAAAGTAATAAATATGCTGTTTTCTGTAATTAAAGTTTTGTTAGTGCCGGCATTATATTGCTGCCTCTGGTTTGTACTGCTGAAGTGTGCGACGCAACGGCTGCTGCCATGAAAAACAAATGCCGGTACCTAATTATAAACCCGGGTAATATTGCTGAATGAATTTTTTGTAATCGGGCAGGTCTTTGCGGTTCTTAAGCAACTCTAAATTAGCGTCGGTAATAATGATAAAGCTGTATTTGGCTGCCGGCATCCACGGAATAATATCGTTGGCGGTTAATTTTTTAGTTTTCTCCACATAATCAGCTGCAGCAGCGGCATCGGTAAACTTACCTATGGTTAAAAAGCGGATATCATCGGTTAACATTACGGGGGCCGTTTCTAAAGCCTGGTTATAATAACGTTCGCGGTGATAGCGTACAAAGGCGTTTTTGGCTTCGTTTACATATACAGGGTCTACTTTATCCATTACCAAAACGGCGTAATGCTGTTGTGCGGCATTGTGGGTGTATGCAAGTGCCGGTGCTGTTTTCTTTTGCACTGTATCTGTCTTTACCACCGGTGGCACAGCTACGGGAACTACAGGTTTATTATCGGCCGGTTTGTTATTAACCATCGACGGTTGTGGTATTGTAACCACGGGTTTATTAACCACTGTAACCGTATCTGCTGATATGCGTAACGAATCTTCTTTAGGGCGTTCTATTTGTAATTTAGTAAGATAATCTTCTATCTCCTGCCTGCGGCTAAGCACATTTAAAAGGTTTTGTGCTTTGTTACTTATAGGCGTACCTTGAAAATTATTAATGAGTTTACCCAATACATCGGTTGCACTTACATCGTCCCGCTCTTTAATGTGGTAAACGGCTTGTATGTATAATAGTTGCGGCGTCCAGTAACTTTTGCCATACAAACTATCGGCCTGTTTCTTTTTTGCAATGGCTGCATCAAAATTACCTTCTATAAACAACGTGTAAATTTCATCGTACAAACGGGCGCCTTTCTCTTTATTCAATGTATCTGCTGCTACCGGATTTTTTATGATGGCTATTAATTTGCCGTTGCTGTAACGGGTTTCTAAAAGACGTTTTACCTGCGCCATCCTTTGTGTATCGCCCAGTTTTTTATAGCAGTAATACAAATTAAATAAAGTGGCTTCTTCTAAAGAAGATGCAGGAAAGCGTTGCAATAGTTTTTCGTATGCAGTTGCTGCGCTGGCATAATCTTCCAACCCTTCCTGAAAGGCTTTTGCTAAATTAAACTGTGCCTGTAAAATGGAATCGTTGGCAATTTTTAACTGCTCTTCTGTTAAAGGCAGGTTACTTAGCAGTCCTTCAAAAGAAAGTTCTTTTAATGTGTTATTGTTAGCAAGGGCCGGGTTCAGTGCAATATTATCATCTGTTTTGCCACCTTGTACTAATTGCTGTTGTGCTAATAAACTGCTGCGCCGCCAATTATCTGCATTGGGCCTGGTACCCCATTTGGCTTTAAACTCTGTAACACCGCGGCTTTTTAGTGTGTTGTTATAAAAATACCAATCACCTTTTTCGTTGGTATTAAATAAATCGGCCGGGGCATTATTGGTATTGCCTGCAAACACCGGGTTTACGGCGCCCAAAGAAGGTTCTTCATCTTTTAAACCCTGCGCTTTGCGCAATTGCTTCAAGGTTTTCTTTATAATAGCATCTCTTTCTGCCTGTGGCAAGCGGGCCAGAGCCTGCAAACTATCCTGCCGGGTAATAATACCCTGGTGTAACGCAATTGCCCCTAATGCTTCTTTGCGATTGGTGAAAACGGCTTTATTCGTATCTGCCACCAGGCTTACATCCACACTATCATAATAATTTTTTGCCAGTAAAAATTCTTTTTCTGCAAAGGCCATATTACCCAACTGTAAGAAAGAAGCCGATTTCTGTGGCGGATTGTTAACGCTGTACTTTACACTTTTTGCCAGCAAGTTACGGGCTGCTTCTTTATTGTTTCTATCCAGTTCCATTTGTGCCGCGGTATAGTAAATAATATCGCGGTAGTTAAGGTATTTATCGCGGCGGGCCATTTTAATTAAATCGTCAATGGCATTTTGTAATGCTTTTTCATCGGTGCCCTGGTTCTGGCGTATGCTGTTTAATAAAGCATATACTTCCAGTACAGGGTCAATGGTATGTCTGATAGCTTTACCATAAAATTCTTTTGCGGCTTCTGTGTTGTGGCTGCGTTCATACAATTGGGCCACCAGATATTCCCACCGGGCCCGCTCCTGCTGATCGGTTGCATTGGGCAAGGCTCTTTCTAAATGCACGGCAGCGCTATCATATAATTCTTGTTTATAAAAATAATGGGCCTGCACTTCTTCTAAATCAGTTCGCAGCCTTGCCGGAAACACCGGATCGGATTTTAATGTCTGTATCATACCGGCTGCTTCTGCCATTTCATTATTAGCCAGGTAATTTTTTATTTGCCAGATGAACGACTCATTACGGCTGGGCGGTGTACTAAAAACCTTTTGCACCACACCATTCTTTTCTTTGGTGGCAATAGAAAAAGCGGTACCTCCTTCATTAGAATTACTGCCAATTACTTTGTCGTATCCATCTTTTTCTTTGGGAGAAAACGCATAGTTTACAAACTGAAAGGTTTGCAGGGCCGAATCAAAATCTTTTCGGTAATGATAGGCCTGCCCCATAAGCAGGTATAAATTATCAATCCAGCTGTTTCTTAAATCGTGTAACAAAATACCGGCCGTGGCTTTGTATAATACAGAGTCTAACTCTTGTTTTTGATTGCTGGTGGCGTCTAAACTGTAGTTGTAAAAAGGAAGCAGTTGTGTATAATCGTCTTTAAAAGAAGCTTTGGCACGGGCTACAATTTCTTTAATTTTTTCGTTGGCGTTAAAATAGTAGTTGTAATGGGTAATGGTATTTTGCATAAACCGGCGGGGTGCCGTAAACTTCTTATCCACGTTTTTCTCGCTGCCCAATTTGCGGTTTTCAAATTTCTGTGGTTTCTTAAGGTCAAAAGTAAGCGCAGGTATTTGCGCAGGCAAAAACCCGGTTTTTAAAATGCAAACCATTAAAACCACAAAACTGAAAAAATTTCTATTCATCGTAAACCGCAAGCTAAACTGTTATTAACTGATTTTCAAGAAATTTATTATAAAAAAAGGGCAATTATTTTGTCACAAAATTTCTGGTGCTGTTTCATGGGCTTTGGCTAATTTTAGTGACTTTATTTGTACGCAACCTGTTTATTGCTGGCATTATTTTTTATGGTACCAGCGCCGGTAACTCCGGTTAAACAGTGGTTGCGTCGCACACTTCAACTAAAGAAAAGGTATAAGCTAGAAGGCAAATGGTATTTTAACTTAAACCTTATGCCCTACCCCTTTTACCACAGCACAAGTGTGCGACGCAAGGCTGCTGCCATGAAAGACCGCTACCCGTAACCTAAAAATAACATTTTGAAATTGAACCCATATGGCAAAAATATTTGATGCCAACACCACATTAAAAAGACTGCGCAACCGCTACCGGCTGGTGGTAATGAACGATGATACGTATGAAGAAGTGGTAACCTTTAAACTGAGCCGTTTGAGTGTGTATGTATTATTGAGCACAATATTTGTTGTATTAACGGGGCTTACGGTGGCCCTGCTGGTATTTACACCGCTAAAGCTCTATATACCCGGTTACGGAGATGTGAATAATACCCGGGAACTGCGTGAACTAAAAATACGCACCGATTCGTTAGAGAGTGTGATGAAGGATAAAGACCAATATCTGGATAATATAAAAAAAGTTTTGCAGGGAGATGTGACGGTAAAATTAGATACGACTTCTTTAAATATTCCGGCAACGGAAAAAATAAACGACTAAAATCTGATACCATGTTTAACGGCAAATCCAAATCCGACAACCCTGTTGAATTCAGCAGTGGTTCTAATGCTGCCAGCCTTATAAGCGCCGGCACAACCCTAAAAGGAGACATTACCTCTAACGCAGACCTTAGAATTGATGGCACTTTAATTGGCAATATTAACAGTACAGCCAAAATTATTATTGGCGCTAACGGAGTAGTAGAAGGAGATATTAGCGGTCAGCAGGCCGATATACTGGGCAAGGTTACCGGCACCATTACCGTAAAAGAGCTGTTACAAATTAAAGGCAGCAGTATTATTAATGGTACTATAAAAGCCGGTAAACTACAGGTAGAACCTACCGCTTCTTTTAACGGAGATTGCCATATGAACACCGCGGCAAGCGATAAAGCGGTACAAGATGCCAAACTTACCAAAACAGAAAAGACCAATACTTTAGTGGCCTGATGCCCACCCGCAACTAATTAGTAACAAGCCAGTACCTGACAGCAGGTTCTGGCTTATTTTTTTGGGTTGGGTAAAGCTTTCTTTTGCGGTGTTTAGCTGGTTGTTACCTTTGCGGCAGTTAATAAGCATTATTATACATTGATTCAAGAAAACAGCTGCCTGCAAAATGACAAAGACTAACACCGACAATAAATTATTCTTTCCTGTACTTATTTTCTTTTTACTGATCAATGCGTTTTTATTTACTGCAAAATCTTTATTGCTCAAATGGGGCTTTAGCCAGCCGGTTTTACTGGGGGGCAATGTGATACTGTTTATTATTACTATTGTTTCCTTATACCTGTATCGCAATGCCATGCTGCACCAGAAAACCGCCGGTTTTATGAGTAATGCACTGGGGGGTATGATGCTGAAGTTATTTGTTTGCATTGCGGCATTTGGCTTATACGCCTTTATAGCCCGTAAAGAAATTAATAAACCAGCCGTGTTTAGTTGTGTATTTCTGTA
>JANRMC010000075.1:0-12833 GCA_033761915.1 Flavihumibacter sp. | reverse complement strand
GCAGCAGGGCTATACTGTTTATGCTGTTGAGCAAACAGACAACAGTACCATGCTGAATGATTTAATAGTTGATTCTAATAAAAAAATAGCCATGGTTTTTGGTAATGAGGTAAGTGGGGTGGAAGCAGCTACCATAGCCATTTGTGATGGTTGCGTGGAAATACCACAGATGGGGATGAAACACTCTCTAAATATTTCCGTGGCAGCCGGTGTGGTTTTATGGGAGCTGGTACGGAAGGTGTTTATAAAATAAAAAAAAATCCCGCTGATGCGGGATTCAATCTTTTTGGGGCAGTAAGTTTTAGAAACCTAATGTGCCGTCTGAAGCAGGTGTTTCAGTTGCTGGAGTTTCTGCTACTACCGGTGCTGGTGCCACTACTTCCTCAACGGGTGCAGGAGGTGCTACGGGTGCAGCAACAGGTTTTTTAACCGCAGGTTTTTTAGTAACAACAGGCTTTTTGGCTACTGCTTTTTTAGCGGCTTTTTTGGGTGCTGCCTTTTTTGGCGCTGCTTTCTTAGCAACTTTTTTCTTGGGCGCTGCTTTTTTAGCGGCTTTCTTTTTAGGAGCGGCCTTTTTCTTTGGGGCTACTTTTTTAGCAGCTTTTTTCTTAGGCGCTACTTTCTTTTTAGGAGCCGCCTTTTTTTTGGGAGCTGCTTTTTTAGCGGCTTTCTTCTTGGGAGCTACCTTTTTTGCAACCTTTTTCTTTGGGGCTGCTTTTTTGGCCTTTTTCTTACTTGCCATATTGTTATTGAATTTGAGGTTAGAAATGAGCTTTAAATTTACACACAAGTTTTAATTAGCCACCATTTTTACTGATTTATTTGGATTTTTTTTTAATAAACCTGTAAATAGACAGATGCTTACACCCATTTGATGGGTACACGAGAAATGAAAAACAAAAATTGTTAGAAGATGATGTGTTGAAAAGTCTGGGTATTGGGCTTATCAAGACAAAATCATAGTTTTCAACAGCACTTTTTTATTTGATGTATTTAATTACCTTTGCGCCGCCAAATGCCCGCCCCATAAAATGGCGGGGTAGGGGATGTATTCGGCAAATTGGGTGAAAAAGCAGCGGCGGGGATGCCCAAAGTGATGCGGGTGAAGGGTGCGACGCAACGGCTGTTGCCCAATGAAACGGATGCTGGTAACAACAAAATTTACAATTATCTATAATTATGGCAGACTTAAAATTTCAACGGAACTTTGGTATTGCGGCTCACATTGATGCCGGTAAAACCACTACTACCGAGCGTATCCTCAGATATACCGGTATGATTCATAAAATTGGTGAGGTGCACGATGGTGCCGCTACCACCGACTGGATGGAGCAGGAAAAGGAGAGAGGTATTACCATTACTTCTGCTGCCGTAAGCTGCCAGTGGAATTTTCCTACTGATAAAGGAAAAGCTACCGGAGATACCAAAAAATATGCTTTCAACATTATTGATACCCCGGGCCACGTGGACTTTACCGTAGAGGTAGAGCGTTCTATGCGTGTACTGGATGGTTTGATTGCCTTATTTAGTGCGGTGGATGGTGTGGAGCCACAGTCTGAAACTGTTTGGCGCCAGGCAAACCGCTACAACGTACCGCGTATCGGTTTTGTAAACAAAATGGACCGTGCCGGTGCTGACTTCTTAATGGTGGTGAAGCAGGTAAAAGAAATGCTGGGCTCTAAAGCCGTGCCTTTACAATTACCCATTGGTGCTGAAGATGATTTTAAAGGGGTGGTAGACCTTATTAAAATGAAGGGTATTATCTGGCATATGGAAACAGAGGGGATGACTTTTGATGAAATTGATGTGCCTGCTGATATGGTGGATGAAGCCAACGAGTGGAGAGCCAGCCTGGTGGAAGCTGTGGCTGAATACGATGATAATTTGATGGAGAAGTTTTTTGATGATCCGAATTCTATTACAGAAGAGGAAATGCATGAAGCCATCCGTAAGGCTACTATTGATTTATCAATTGTGCCTATGATGTGTGGTTCTTCTTTCAAAAATAAAGGTGTACAAACTGCTTTAGATGCAGTTTGCCGTTACCTGCCTTCTCCGGTTGATATTGAAGCTATCAAAGGAACTGACCCTTATACCGGCGAAGAGCTGGTTCGCAAGCCTGATGCTAAAGAACCATTTGCGGCGCTGGCATTTAAAATTATGACCGATCCTTTCGTGGGTCGTCTGGCATTCTTCCGTGTTTACTCTGGTCATCTGGATGCTGGTTCTTATGTATTAAACGTAAGAAGCGGTAAGAAAGAGCGCATCAGCCGTATTATGAAAATGTTTGCCAATAAGCAAAACCCCATTGAGTTTATTGAGGCAGGTGATATTGGTGCGGCAGTAGGTTTTAAAGAAATTAAAACCGGTGATACGCTGTGCCACGAAGATCATCCGATTACTTTGGAGAACATGTTTATTCCAGAGCCGGTGATTTCAGTGGCAGTAGAACCTAAAACACAGGCCGACGTTGATAAAATGGGTATGGCTATTGCCAAACTGGTAGAAGAAGATCCTACTTTACGTGTAAAAACAGATGAAGAAACCGGCCAAACCATTTTAAGTGGTATGGGTGAGTTGCACCTGGAGATTATTATTGATCGTATGAAGCGTGAGTTTAAAGTAGAAGTAAACCAGGGTGCGCCAATGGTGGCTTATAAAGAAGCATTTAATATCAGCATTGAACACCGCGAAACGCTGAAGAAGCAAACCGGTGGTCGTGGTAAGTTTGCTGATATTGTGTTTGAATTAGGACCTGTGGATGCAGAATGGAAAGCAGAAAATCCGGATAAGAACTTCCAGTTTGTAAATAACATTGTGGGCGGTTCTATTCCACGTGAATTTATACAGCCCGTGCAAAAAGGTTTTGAACAAGCTATGAGCAATGGTGTGCTGGCCAACTACCCTGTAGATAATATGAAGATTCGCCTGTTTGATGGTAGCTTCCACGCGGTGGATTCTGATGGTATGTCTTTTGAATTGTGTGCTAAACAAGGTTTCCGCGAAGCAGCCCGCAAAGCAAAACCAGTTATTCTGGAACCAATCATGAAAGTGGAAGTGGTAACACCCGACCAATACATGGGTGATGTTACAGGAGACTTAAACCGTCGCCGTGGTATGCTGGAAGGTATGGATAGCCGTAACAACGCACAGGTTATTAAAGCCAAAGTTCCGTTAAGCGAAATGTTTGGTTATGTAACACAACTGCGTTCACTGTCATCTGGCCGTGCATCTTCTACCATGGAGTTTTCTCACTACAGCCCTGCACCTAATAATATTGCTGAAGAAGTAATAGCAAAAGTGAAAGGCAAAGTAAATGCGTAAAACAATAAATGGTTTTATACTGCAACCCCGCTCAACAGGCGGGGTTGTTTTTTATACCCAGGTTGTAGAATTAATTCTTTTTGAGCCTATTTAATGAGTGGCTTGTTCATCAATATGTGTTTTCAATTTAATTAGGCTGTATATTTCCGTAAGATTTATCCGGGCAGTTGTGCCAGTAATCAATGCTCTCTTTAGTAGCCTGTTTCTGTTAATAATAATTGCGTATCGTAAAAGCAGGTAAAAACTGCTTTTACTTAATGGCTTTAAATAATTATTGAACCAGCTGTTGGTGCTTTGTGCACCTCCGGTTGCGTCGCACCCTTCAACAGAAGAAATAACATAAGCTAAAAGGTGCAGGCCCTTAAACCTAATGCTCATACCTTTTACCATAGTTGAAGTGTGCGACGCAAGGATGATGATAACCATTCAAATGCCCGTAAACAAATAAAACACTTCTGTATGAAAATGCTTAAAAACTATACTGCTGTAGCATTAATAGTATTAGCTGCTGCAGCATGTAACAACCAGTCTCAGCCAGCTGCTGTATCTGCCGCAATACCAGCATCAAAAGATACCACACAGCCAGTTGCTGCTGCAACTGCAGATAACAGTGCTACTTCTTTGGACTGGGCCGGAGATTATAAAGGCGTGGTGCCATGTGCCGATTGTGAAGGTATTGAAACCAGTATTCGTTTAAATGCCGATAAAACATATGTACTGGCCACCCGCTACATAGGTAAAAAGCAAACTGCCATTGAAGAAAAGGGCAACTTTAGCTGGAACGATGCAGGAACTGTTATAACACTTGCCGGTATTAAAGATAAGCCCACGCAATACCAGGTGGGTGAAAACAAAATAACACAACTGGATATAGGTGGTAATAAAATTACCGGCAACCTGGCTGATAAATATGTGTTGCAAAAGCAAGCGGCTGCTGCAAGCCTTACAGAAACCTATTGGAAGTTGACAGAACTGATGGGTAAACCTGTGCCGGCACCTAAAGAAGGAAGAAAGGAATTGCATATTATATTAAAGAAGCAAGATAACCGCATTACCGGTTTTGCTGGTTGCAATACCGTAAACGGCGGCTACCAATTAAAAGAAGGCAACCGTATTAAGTTTATTGGTTTAATAACCACGTTAATGGCTTGCCCCGATATGCAAACAGAACAGGAGTTTTTAAAAATTTTGCCGCAGGCAGATAACTATAGCCTCAACGGAGATAAACTTTCGCTAAACAAAGCCCGCATGGCGCCGCTTGCAAGATTTGAAGCGGTATACTTAAAATAAAAAAAAGCGTTAAAAGCTGGATTTTTTTTATGTTATTATAATTGAGGATAGCAGAATCTACCAACCCCGGTGGTGTAAGCAAACTATCTGCTGAAGTAACCAATGCAGTGTATAAGCGTATGGTTAAAGAAGGATTTATACAGCAATAAAAAAATAAGTGAGTTTTAGTAGCCGGCAGTAGTGCCAGCAGCAACATCGTTGCGTCGCACACTTCAACAGAAGAAAAACTAGAAGCCGTAAGGTTTAAGGTGTAAAGCCCCTGGCCTTTGCCTTATAGCTTATACCATAGCTGAAGTGTGCGACGCAACGATGTTGCCCATTGTTACCGCAGCTGGTAACACGCTAATTGCCCTGCAGCAATAAACGGGTTTTGCGGTTACTAACAATTGTTTATTTTGCAGTAAATAAAAAGGAAATGAGTTTAGAACAGAACCGCAATGAAGATGCCATGCGCCTGCTGGTAAGCCAGGTAAAACAAAGGCTGGCAACCGTGGCACAAGGCGGCGGCAAAAAGGCAATAGATAAGCAACGTGAAAAAAATAAATTAACGGCCCGCGAACGCATCAGTTACCTGTGCGATACAGATAAACCTTTTGTTGAAATCGGAGCCTTTGCAGGATATGAAATGTATGAGGAGTATGGTGGTTGCCCCAGTGGCGGCACGGTTGCCGGGGTGGGTTATATAAGTGGGCGCCAGTGTGTGGTGGTAGCTAATGATCAAACGGTGAAAGCAGGAGCATGGTTTCCCATAACCGGTAAAAAAAATCTGCGGATGCAGGAAATAGCCATGGAAAACCATTTACCGGTAGTTTACATAGTAGACAGTGCCGGTGTTTTTTTGCCCATGCAAGATGAGATATTTCCGGATAAAGAACATTTTGGCCGCATTTTTAGAAACAATGCCCGCATGAGTGCAATGGGTATTACACAAATAGCCGCCGTAATGGGCCCTTGTGTAGCCGGCGGTGCATACCTGCCAATTATGAGCGATGAAACGTTGATGGTAGAAGGCAACGGATCTATTTTTTTAGCGGGTCCTTACCTGGTAAAAGCGGCAATAGGTGAGGATATTGATGCAGAAACATTGGGCGGTGCTGCCACACATACTGAAATAAGCGGTATAGCAGATTATAAATTTAAAACCGAGCAGGAGTGTCTGGATCAGGTAAAGAAAATAATGAGCAAACTGCCGGTTGCTGAAGTGGCAAAAACATTTAACCGGCAATTGCCACAAGCTGCTGCAAAACCTGCATCAGCTATTTATAATATACAAAGCGAGGGGAATAGTAAGCCCTATGAAATGCTGGATTTAATTGAATGCTTAGTAGATGCCGGCAGTTTTGACGAATTTAAAAAAGAATATGGTAAAACCATTGTTTGTGGCTATGCCCGATTAGATGGATGGGCTGTTGGAATAGTGGCTAACCAGCGCAAGATTGTTAAGAGTAAAAAAGGAGAGATGCAGATGGGGGGTGTTATTTATAACGATAGTGCAGATAAAGCCGCCCGTTTTATTATGAACTGTAATCAAAAAAAAATACCACTGGTTTTTTTACAGGATGTAACCGGCTTTATGGTAGGCAGCAGAAGTGAACATAGTGGCATTATAAAAGATGGTGCAAAACTGGTAAATGCAGTTGCTAATTCTGTGGTACCAAAAATTACAATTATTGTGGGCAACTCATACGGTGCAGGTAATTATGCCATGTGTGGTAAAGCATACGACCCCCGCTTTATATATGCGTGGCCCGGCGCAAAGATTGCCGTAATGGGTGGAGACCAGGCCGCAAAAACTTTGTTGCAAATACAGGTAAGTGCCTTAAAGGCAAAAGGAAAACAAATAGAACCTGCAGAAGAGCAGGAGCTTTTAAATGAAATAAAGAACCGTTATGATAAACAGGCCAGTCCTTATTATGCAGCGGCCCGCTTATGGATTGATGCAATTATAGATCCGGCGGAAACAAGAAAACTGATTTCAGAAGCAATAAAAGCTGCAGATAATAATACCCAGATACCGTTGTTTTCTACTGGTGTATTACAGGTTTAAACGCAAAAAGGTGATTTTTTAATTTTATAAATTATCCCTATTTTCACAATTCAATTTACCAAACTAACCAGCTAATTATGAGAAATTTTACTCTGAGGAATTTTCTATTGCCCCTGCTTGTCCTTTCAGTTGTATTTGTTTCCTGTAAAGATGATTCTTACTTAACCACGCCAGTGCCGGTAAAGGGTGTTTCATTTGTAGAAGAGTTTGATACCGTTACTGCTGCCTATGACAGAGGCTGGAGATACATTAACGTATCTGCATTAAAAGGTACCGGTTTTTGGAACCAGGGCGGTTTAAATGACCCGAATGTTACTGGTTTTCATGCCCCCATCCCTTTTGCACCGTATTCTTCTAAAGGAACATATCCGGGCTTTATTGCGGCCGATTATACCAGCACCACGGGTGGTGCAGTTACCATTAGTAACTGGGTGGTATCGCCTGTTACATTAATGAAGAACGGTGATAAAGTTGTCTTCTATACCCGCACCTATTTATTCCCCATCACCGGAGACTCTACAGATTTTGCTAATCGTCTGCAGGTAAGAATTAATAAAAGCGAAACACTTAACGTGGGATTAGAAGATGATCCGGGTGATTTTACCACTAATATTTTAGACATTAACCCATTCTATAAAGAGTCAACAACTACAGCGCCAGACCCAACAGCATATCCCTCCCGCTGGACAAGGTTTGAAGCTACCGTTAATGGTTTGAATGGACCTACCAAAGGCCGCTTTGCATTCAGATATTATACAGAAGAAGCTGGTAATGCCGGCCGCGGTACTTTAGTGGCACTTGATAGTGTAGCGTTCATCAGTAAATAACCATTTAACTAACCTGAAAAAAAACAGTATGAAAAAAAATATAATTGTTACGCTGGCTCTGGGTGCTGTATTAACAGTTGCTTTTACCGCCTGCGAAAGAGATATAAAAGAAACTGATGCCAACCGCCCTGCAATTGTTTCGAAATCTTTTGTAGAAGAGTTTGACGATTTTAATACGCTGGGTGCCCGTGGTTGGGTATTTATTAATAACAGCGAGCCTTTAGGTTCACAAGGCTGGAGACAAGGTAAATATGAAGTGCGTTTCGATTCTAAAAATGGTCAGGTAATAGATGGCTTTCCCGCTTATAGTTCTCAAAAATCTCAAAACGATTTTGTGAGTGCAGATCTGAACTGCGGCTTTGACGTATCTACTTTAAATGCCTGGTTAATTACACCGGTAGTGCCCATAAAAAATGGCGATGAGTTTAGTTTTTATACCCGTTGCCGCGGCGATTTTCCAGATCGGTTACAGGTACGTGCTAACTTAACCACTGGCACCGCTAATGTAGGCAGCCTTTCTACCGATGTGGGAGATTTTACAACCACCTGGTTAGATATTAACCCGGGTTTAACCTTAAGCGGTTATCCAACTACATGGACTAAATACACTATTACGATTGCTGGTTTGCCAACTAATACAACAGTAAGCAGCCGTATTGCGTTCCGCTATTTTGTGCCCACTGGCGGCCCTGCCGGTGCTAATTCAGATATGGTGGGTGTAGATCTGGTTGAATTTAAAAGTAAATAAGAAGAACTTTTTTTAATAGCATCGGGCAGTAGGTTTATTACTGCCCGATTTTTTATTTTTACCAAATGAAAGTATTGCTTTTTGTTGCTATTGCTTTTACCATGCTGGCCTGTAACAACGCCGCAACAGAGGTAAATGCAAATCCGGTGCAGGTGGCAGAAAATTTACAACAGCAGAATTATGCAATGCTGGCAGCTGCCAAACAGCTGATTAAAGAGGGCGATTTAATTGTACGGGGCGGTAAAGATTTTTCAAGCCGTTTTGTAAAAGAAATTAATAAGCTGGATAAAAATTACTCTCATGGAGGGATAGCGGTTATTAAAAACGGCGAAGTTTATATTTACCATATTATACCCGACCATAGTAAACAAAACGACCGGGTGCGGCTGGAAAAACTGGATAGCTTTTGTACCCAGTTTGATAATACCGACTTTGCTATAGCCCGTTTTGCAATGGATAGTACAGAAACAAAACAATTCATCAGCTACCTGGATGCGCAATACACAAATAAAGTACCTTTTGATATGGTATTTGATCTGGCAGATGATAAAGCCATGTATTGTTCTGAGATGATTGCAAAAGGCCTTGCATTATCCACAAAAAAACGAATTGAAATACCTTTGGATACTTTAAACGATAAAAGCAAATACAAGCTTATAAAAATGTATTACAAGGTGCCGGAAGAACGCTTTGCCAACATGCTGGTAATACCCATCGACCATCTGTTTATGAATAAGCATTGCACTGTTATAAAACGCTATTCTTACCTGCAACAACCTTAACACATGTCTGCTGCACAGCAATTAATTATATACACGGATGGCTCATCCCGCGGCAACCCGGGCCCCGGTGGTTATGGCGCCATTTTAAAATGGGGTAGTGTTGAAAAAGAATTATCGCAGGGCTACCGCCGCACCACCAATAACCGAATGGAGCTGATGGCCGTAATTGCTGCCCTGCAGGCGCTGAATAAAGAAGGCATTGCGCTTACCATTTACAGCGACAGTCAATACGTGGTAAAAGCCGTAGAACAGGGGTGGCTTAAAAACTGGATAGCCACCGACTTTAAAGGCGGCAAAAAGAATAAAGATTTATGGACTTTGTATTATGAACTCAGTAAAAAATTTAAAATAAAATTTGTGTGGGTAAAAGGTCATGCCAATAATGCTTACAATAACCGCTGCGATATTTTAGCCACCACTGCAGCAGACG
Organism: Flavihumibacter sp.; assembly: GCA_033761915.1. Taxonomy (GTDB): domain Bacteria; phylum Bacteroidota; class Bacteroidia; order Chitinophagales; family Chitinophagaceae; genus JACMLD01. The sequence goes on along the minus strand of JANRMC010000075.1, from coordinate 3,385 downwards.
GCAATAATTTAATAACCGACGAAGGTTACGAAAATGCCTGATGTTTTTTTGTAGCCAGCATTTAATCATTACTCAGCAACTGTTGCGTCGCACACTGCGGCATTTGAATCTTTATTCAGAGTTCTGAATAATTAAATGTAAAAATTTAAAATTCAAAAAGAACGGGCCTTTTTTTTTAATTTTTACTTTTCATTTTTTGACTTACTGTTGAAGTGTGCGACGCAAGTAAAGCCTAACCGGAGTTACCGCTGCCGGCTACACATTTGTTTATTGTATTAGTATGCGTTGCTGGTATATAGTTTTATTGCCAGATTGTATAACAACATTGTACCGGCCGGCGCCAATTTTTTCTTTATTAATTAAAACCTGACTGGTTTGGTTGGCGGCCAATTGCCCCAGTAATTGTTTATGCATTAATTGCCCCTGCTGGTTATACATTAAAATGGTAGCTGCAGGCAAACTGTTTTTTGTAATTACATAAATACTGTTACTATTTACTACCGTAGGATAAATAGTAAGTGCTTTGCCTGGCTGCATTTGTATTTTTAATACCGGCGAATAAGATCTTTTGCCATCCGCATCTACTGTAATTAAGCGGTAATAAATAATTGTATTAACAGTAACCGCATCTGTGTATTGATACTTTTTTGTGCTAATACTGTTGCCGCTTGCTGCTACCTGCGCTATATTGTTAAACAAATTGCCATCAAAGCTTCTTTCTAAAATAAAATGACTGGTATTGCTTTCCTGTGCCGTTTGCCATTGTAACAATACGCTGTTGCTTTGTGGTTGCCCTGTAAACTGCTGCAATAATACCGGAATGGTGGGGCCGGCAATAGCAAACGATACCCGGTTGCTTCCGGCATTTTCATAATACTCCAGCACCATATTATAGCTGCCATTTAAAAATATACTGATGCTGGTGGTTTGGTAGCCGTGCAGCCCCCAGTTATTAATTACCCAGGTGGCACCACCATCTACACTAAAACGATAGCCATCGTCTCCGCCAACTGTTATATTATAATTGCCACTTCCAAATGTTTTTTGCAGACGAAAGCGGGCACTGAAGGTTTCTGTTTGCACCGGGCAATCGGTAGTGCCAAAGTTTACATTGTCGCCACCAAAGTTTTCATCAAAAGAAGGGTTGCCGCTGGCGCCACGAAAAATGATGCCTTTATAAGAATCAAAGTTAGATCCATCATACAGATAGCCTCTCCAAACATCGTTGATGCCATATGTATTGGGGTTGCCGCTGCCACTGCAAACAGGCGTCAATGCAAAAGAAACACGGTTGCCACCACCGCTCTCATAATACTCCAATACAATATCTGTGGTGCCGCTTAAGGTTGCCGTGTAAAAACTTAGGTTGTACGATTGATCGAACCAGCGGTTAATAACCCAGGTGGCACCACCATCTAAACTTAAGCGATAGCCATCATCACCACCCACCGCAAACTCATAATTGCCGGGGGCAAATGTTTTTTGTAATCGGAAGCGAACGCTAAAGGTTTCTGTTTGCACCGGACAATCGCTGGTGGCAAAAAAAACATCGGCACCACCAAAGCTTTCATCAAAATTGGGGTTACCGGCCACACCGCGGTTAATGTATCCTTTGTAGTCGTTAAAGTTGGTGCCATCATATACATACCCATTCCACACATCATTGGTGCCATAAACTGCAGGGTCTCCGGTGGGTATGCACGTATTTGCCACCGCAAAAGATACACGGTTACCACCGGCATTTTCATAGTACTCCAGCACCAGGTTATAAGTGCCATTTAAATTAGTTGTATAGGTTACGGTATTATATCCCTGATCGAACCAGCGGTTAATAACCCAGGTGGCTCCGCCGTCTAAGCTTAAGCGAAAGCCATCATCGCCACCCACAGTAAAATCGTAACTGCCGTTGGCAAATGTTTTTTGCAATTTATAACGTACACTAAAACTTTCTGTAAGTGTGGGGCAGCCATTAGTGGTATAATTAACTGCAGCACCGCCAAAGTTTTGGTCAAAATTAGCAGAGGCTGCGGTTCCTTCATTTACAAAACCATTGTAGGTGGTAAAATTGGCGGCATCATATACATAGCCTATCCATGTATTATTGGTGCCATAGCTAAGCTGGTCACCCAGCGGCGTACATGGCTGGGCAATTCCTGCCGTAATAAAGCTCAGAAAAAAGAAAGTTACAAGTAGACTACGAATCATGGCCGTTAGTTTTTTATGAAATTCTATACTAATTTCAATGGATGGGGGTCTAAGGGCATACACTTAACGGTAGAGGACGGTCTTTAGTGTAAAAAGGGTTGCAAAATACCGGTTACCCTTATAAATTATATGTAATAAAATGATTGTGCGCAAGAATATGCAGCTCAGCCATTATTAGATTTTACGGTAAAACAATAGTATCTGTTTATATTCGGCTTATGATACGTTCATTTTTAAACTGGAGGGCAGCACTGGCATTTATTGCCATTATTATTGTAGCCAGTACTGTTTTTTATTCTCAGTACCTGGCCCGCAAAATAGCCAAAGAAGAAAGGGTGCGGGTAGAGCAATGGCTGGCAGCAGAAAAACTTTTAATGGCCGATACCACCGGCATCAGCACCCCGCTGGTTACTTCTTTAATAACAGAGAATACAACCATCCCTATAATTGTAACCAACGAGAAAGGACAGGTAGTGCTTACTGCTAATTTAGATTCTGCAAAAGTGGCGACGGATAGTAATTATGTAAGCAGCCAGCTAAAATTATTCAGCCAGCAAAATGAACCCATAGAAAACGCTAACCCGCTTAACCCGGCACAAAAAGATTTTATTTATTACGGGCATACAAGGCTTTTAAATGAAGTGCAGTATTATCCTTTACTGCAACTGCTGGTGGTGGCCTTATTTATTATAATAACCATTGTATCTATTGCCACCCGTAACAAGGCTACGCAAAACCAGCTGTGGGCAGGCATGGCAAAAGAAACCGCCCATCAGTTAGGCACCCCCATTACTTCTTTAGAAGGCTGGGTGGAAATGCTGAAAGAAAACCCGGCAAACAATACTATTACGGCAGAGCTGCAAAAAGATGTAAATCGTTTAAAACTGGTATCGGACCGGTTTGGTAAAATAGGCAGCGCTCCGCAATTAGAGCCACAGCACCTGGTAGCGCAGGTAAATAGTATGGTTGAATACATACGCAAAAGAGCCAGCGGTAAAGTGCAATTGGTGTTTGATCATAGCCAGGCCGGAGACCCCGTGTTGCCGCTATCGGCCCCGTTGTTTGATTGGGTAATAGAAAACCTGTTAAAAAATGCATTGGATGCTATTGAGGGTAAAGGCACTATTACTGTGCGTATCAAAGAAAATGAACAAACTGTTTTTATTGATGTAACAGATAC
>JANRMC010000074.1:0-15162 GCA_033761915.1 Flavihumibacter sp. | reverse complement strand
TACGTCACTATTATATTTTAAAAAATCTGTTTTTAATTGATAACCAAACAAAATTATGTCGCCTTTTTAGATTGTTGTGTCGCCTTTTTGTATTTATACGATGTCGCCTTTCATCTATCAATTACTATCTGTCTATGTGTTTAATGTTTGCTGCCCCCTGCACTGCCGCACAAGTGTACCACCCTTCGGCGGCTCAAGATAAACCGCCCCGCTTTGTTGAATTAAGTGATAGCGATGAACCGAGCGTGGCAAGGATGCTGCTATGGAATGCTGCGGCTGGTTACCATATATTATTTCTCGTATTGATAGCTGTATTCTACCTTACCCTGTAGTTGTTTTTGCTTGTTAAAAACGGCTTCCTGCTTTTTTAAGCCGTTGGGGTAGTAGCTGTATTTCCAGGTTTGGTATTCATTGCTGCCTTCTGGCACAATTATTTGCTGGCTCAGCTGCGATTGCTGGTTGTATTCAAATACATAATCGGGCAGAATGCGGTTGGCTTTTATATTAAAACGGGCAATATCGGTAAGGCGGTTTTGTGCATCGTAATAATAAAATGTTTTGGCGAGTAATTTAGTTTTTTGTGTGGCCCGCTCTTCTGCAATATTTCCCTGTTCATCGTACTCAAATTGAACCAGCGTTGTATCGGTATTGTTTTTAATTTTTATCATTTGCGCCGGCTGTCGGTTAGTCAGGTAGTTCCATTGGTGTGTTTCTGTAATGGCCGGAAAGTTTTTATAGGTGGTGGCCGATTGCACCTGCACCAACTGACTGGCCGCATTGTATTGATAGTGGCTAACAGTTACGGTTTCTTCTGTACTGTCTGAGCTGCGGATGAGGAGGCCCTGTGTATTGTAATTGGCCACCAGCCAGTTTTCGCCGGCATCGCTGGTATTGGTGTGGGTGGTAACGGTGTTTTTAGCGCTGTTAATGGTTTGTGCCAGTTGTATGCCGTCTTGCACGGGCTGGTTGCCTATAAAAGTGGCAAAAGAAACGGCGCTTACTTTATTGCTGCGCAGTAACTGGTATTGCTGGTTAATCTGGCGGGTGCTGATGATGTCTTTATAATAGTATTGTGCCTGGGTGTGGATACTTAAAAAAAAGAGACTGGCAAAAAAAATGGATACGCTTTTCATATAGGAAATACACATTTTATTCATAGTGCAAGAAACGAAATAAGACTGGTAATAATGTATTTGCTGGTAATAAAAATTTGTGGTTATTTTTAACCAAATTTATAAGCGTGTCACACAGAAAGGAACGGGAAGAGAAAATATGTTTAAACTGCGGCGCACCTCTGGAAGGCCGGTTTTGCCATGTATGCGGACAGGAAAATATTGAACCCAAAGAATCGGTTTGGGGTTTGCTGGTGCATTATGTATATGATATTATTCACTTTGATGGTAAGTTTTTCAGCACCCTGAAATATTTAATTGTTAAGCCGGGTTTTTTACCCAAAGAATACATGCAGGGGCGCAGGGCCAGTTACCTGAACCCGATACGCATGTATGTGTTTACCTCGGCTTTTTTCTTTCTGATCTTTTTTAATTTTTTCTACTCTTATCAGGAAATAAATGTTACCGGCAGAAACAGGGATAAAAAGGCCAAGACAGAGAAAAATAAAAAGAATACAAAAGCTACAGACACGGTAAAGTTGCTGAATGAAAATGTTTTGCTGAGTAAGGCTGATACCAAAGAAGACTCTGTGGCTGTATTGCAGGGGCTGCAGGCTTTAAATGCGTTACAGGATACTATTAAAAAACAGGCAGATTCTGGCAAGGTGAAATTTTCTGTGGATGAAAGTAAATATCCTTCGGTGGCGTATTACGACTCTGTACAAAATAGCTTGCCGGAGGCTAAGAGAGATAATTGGTTTATGCGTACCATGCGGCACCGTGAAATTGCGATTAATAACAAATACAATAACGACCCTAATAAAATACTGACGGCTTTTGTAGATAAGTTTATGCATACGCTGCCGCAGATATTGTTTGTATCGCTACCACTGTTTGCGTTTTTATTGTGGCTGGTGTATATACGCAGGGGCAAGTATTATTTTTATGCCGATCATATTATTTTTACGGTATTCCTTTACATCTTCAACTTTATAACCCTGCTGGTGTTTTTTATTTTCAACAAACTAAATGATACGCTTCCAACAGCATTATGGGGCTGGTTGAATTTTGCTTTATGGGTGTATAGCTTTTATTACCTGTATAAAGCAATGCGGGTGTTTTACGGTCAGGGCAGGTTTAAAACCATTGTAAAATTTATAGTGGTCAACTTTTTCTCTTTTATTTTTCTGATGTTTGTTTTTATTGCCTATATCATTATTACGGCGTTTCAAATTTAAAAACAATTTATGTACGATACAGCTGCAGATGCCTTTAAACGATTAGCGGGTATTATGGATGACCTGCGAGAAAAATGCCCGTGGGACAGAAAGCAAACAACAGAAACCCTGCGGCAGTTAACCATTGAAGAAACCTATGAGCTGGCAGATGCCATTACAGAAAAAGACTGGAAGGGCATAAAAGAAGAACTGGGCGATTTAATGCTGCACCTGGTATTTTACGCCAAAATAGGTGCCGAGCAAAACCAGTTTACACTGGAAGAAATAATAAATGGTGTTTGTGAAAAACTCATTCACCGCCACCCGCATATTTACGGAGATGTAAAAGTGGAGAACGAAGAGGATGTAAAAACCAATTGGGAAAAGCTGAAATTGAAAGAGGGTAAAAAAAGTGTGCTGGGTGGGGTACCCAAGGCCTTGCCCGCCACAGTTAAGGCCATGCGCCTGCAGGAAAAAGCTAAGCAGGTGGGTTTTGAGTGGGATACCAAAGAGCAGGTTTGGGATAAGGTGCTGGAAGAAATGGAAGAATTAAAAGAAGTGGTAGCCTTGCAGGATGCTGTTAAAACAGAGGAAGAATTTGGCGACCTTGTTTTTTCACTAATCAACTACGCACGGTTTTTGCAAATAGATGCCGAACAGGCATTGGAGCGTACGAATAAAAAATTCATCAGTCGTTTTACACAAATGGAAGCGGCAGCCTTAGCGCAACATAAAAATCTTACCGATATGAGCCTTGAGGAAATGGATGCAATATGGAACAGCATTAAAAAAGCAAATACCAGCCAGTGAAACGTTTTTTGCAACAGGTGGCCGCTAAAAATACCATCTTCCTGCTGAGTGCGGGTTGGTTGTTTACTATTGCTTTTGTGATTGATAATTACTGGTTCTCCACTTCATCGGCCCGCTACCTACGTAAGCATATAGAAGCGAGCCTGCAGGAAAAAGAAAAAGATTACCTGCCCATTAGCAAAGATCTGCAGTTATTAAACCGGCTTGCCAGTCAGCAATATTCTGAACAAGAGCTGCAATTGTATAATGAAGCCAATAAAGGTTATTGCATTTTAATTTATCAGCGGGATACTACAGCGCTGACGCTAAAATTCTGGAACAGCCAGATGGCAAATCCTGCAGCAGATTTAATTCTTTACGGCAGCGACAACAGGATGGTTAAACTGCGCAACGGGCAATATGAAATGATACGCACCCATTACCCGCAGCCGGATGGTACAGAATTGCTGGCCGTGGGCATGTTGCCGGTACGGCGTGAATATTTTATAGAAAACAAAAACCTTAAGAGAGAATTTATTGGCTTTCCACAGGCGGAAAGAAATGTAGCTATCAGTACAGACTCTACACAATACCCTGTTAAGAATAGGGCCGGCAATACCTTGTTTTACCTGCAGGCAAAATTCAGCAGCACCCAAAATACCGGCAACTGGCTATCGCTTGCGCTAAACCTGTTGGGAGTATTGCTATTGCTGATAGTATTGCATAATACCGCTCATTTTGTATCGGAGCAATATGGCTATTTAAAAGGAACTTTTTTACTGGTATTGCTGGTGCTGGCGTTTCGTACCATCACGTATTTATATCCTGCTTTTATTGATGTAAAAGAATATGAGTTGTTCAGCCCCTCGGTATACAGTTCCAGCATTATTTTAAGTTCGCTGGGCGATTTGCTGGTTAATGCTTTATTGTTTGGCTGGATTGTATTGTTTTTGCGCCGCGAGGTTGGTAATAAAAAACTGAATATAGCCTTCCGCTCTAAATGGTACTGGCCGGCCCTTGTGTTACCCGTACTTTTTTTACTGATAGTGGCTTTTGCCATGGCTACGGTTATTAAAAGCCTGATTACAGATGGGCAAATTTCTTTTGATGTAACTAATTTTTTTACATTGGGGGCTTACAGTATTGTTGGCTTTATCATTTTTGCCACGCTTTGCCTCAGCTTCTTTTTCCTATCGCAAATTATTATGCAACTGGTAGCGCCTTTAATTAAAGAGCGCATTTATGTTTTATATGTTGTGGTGGCAGCCGGTGGTTTGTTATTGCTTACACTAATACCCAATACCAATTATGTAGAACTGAATATTTATGTGCTTATCTGGATGATGGGATACCTGTGGTTTATGCAGCAGCAGATTTTTTCTAACTGGGCTATTTCATTGTCAGAAGTACTGGTATGGCTGTTTATCTTCTCGGCTTCTATTTCTGCCATCATCATAATAGAAAACCGCCAGCTGGAAGTGGAAAAGAGAAGACGGATTGCCGAAAAACTGGCTTCGCAGGCCGACCCCAGCAGCGAACGTTTACTGAGTATTGCATTAACTTATATTGATAACAGTTTTCTTACCAATAATTTCGACCGGTTTCGCCGCTCTGCTGCCAATCTTGAATTAAAGGATAGCATCATTAATAAAAACCTGAGTGCTTACCTGGCCAAATATGATACGCATATTTTTACATTCGATTCTTCTGAAGCGCCGCTGTTTAACGAATACTCCATTTCTTACGACACTTTAAACACCATTTTTAAAGTAGACGGCCGTGAAACCAATGTGCCCGATTTGAAATACTTCGAAAAATCATTTGATAAATTCTCGTATATCTTTCGTAAGTCTGTTTCAGATACAGTGGGCAATGTGCAGGGCTATCTCTTTATTTTATCTGAACCCAAACGTTATAAGAATGATGCGCTGGTGCCGGTGCTGTTCCGGTCGCAGAAAGAAGATTTGCCCGAGTATTCTGACAACTACACGTTTGCTATTTACAATGGCATGAACATGGTGGATTATTACAATGAGTATGAATTTCCCACCCGGCTGGATTCTACCATGCTGCCGGCCAGTGAATATGAACAGCGTAGAAAAAATGGATTTAATGAGCTTTGGTACCGCGATGGAAAAAAAGTGGTGGTGATTGCGCGGCGGGATAATTATTTGCTGCAGGCAATTACTTTATTTGCCTGGTTGTTCAGCATCTTTATTATTCTGCTGGCATTGTTCAGGGTGTTTACGGTATTGGTACAAACAAGGCTAAACTATAAACAAATACGGCAGTATTTTCAGGTAAACCTGCGATCGCAAATACACGGTACATTTATTTTTGTAACCCTGGTATCTTTTGTGGTTATTGGTATTACCACCATTTTCTTTTTTGTTAACCGCTATAAAAGAAACAACCTGGATAAGCTGAGTAAGGCCATCCAGATAATGAACAACCAGGTTAAAACAGAAATTGGCCGGCACGAGGCGTTTGATGATATGGTGAAGTTTTATGAAACCGGTGCCGATAACCGCTTAGAAGAAATTACAAAACGTGTTGCCGAAATACACGGGGCTGATATAAATTTCTACGACCTGAATGGCAATCTGGTGGTTTCTTCAAACCCGTTTGTGTACAATAAAGGGATTTTAAGTGAGGTGATGAACCCCGTGGCTTATTATAACCTGCACCAGCGTAAACTGGTGCAATACATTACCGATGATGAGCAAATGGGTAGCGTATCTTATCAAAGCATTTACAGTCCGGCCCGTGCCGAAGATGGAGAACCCTATGCGTATCTTAATATCCCCTCCTTCGATTCTCAAACAGAATTGAAACGGGAGATATCCAACTTTCTGGTTACGATTATTAACCTGAATGCATTTATATTTTTAATTGCAGGTGCCATAGCCCTGTTTATTACCAATCGTATTACAGCTTCGTTCACCCTCATCAGCGATAAAATGCGGGCTATTAACCTGGGCCAGGCCAATGAAGAAATTGTATGGAACCGCAACGATGAAATAGGAGAGCTGGTAATAGAATACAATAAGATGTTGAATAAACTGGAGGACAGCGCCGCCCAGTTGGCTAAAAGCGAAAGGGAAGGGGCCTGGCGTGAAATGGCCCGGCAGGTGGCGCACGAAATTAAGAACCCGCTTACACCCATGAAGCTGAGCATTCAATACCTGCAAAAAGCAATTGATAATAATTCTCCCAACATAAAGGAAATGACCACCAATGTGGCCAAAACCCTGGTAGAACAGATAGACCATTTATCCCGCATTGCGGCAGAGTTTTCTCAGTTTGCAAATATTGGTAATCCTAAAAACGAAGTGTTTGATTTGCATGAAATGCTCTATTCTCTCAGTTCGTTATACAAAGCCACCGAGAACCTGCAGTTTGAATGGAATGCCGTGCCGCAACGCATTATGCTGTTTGCAGATAAAACACAATTAAACCGCCTGTTTACCAACCTGCTTCAAAACGCGGTGGAAGCCTGCGTGGGCCAGCCAGAACGCAAAGTAGTAATGAGCGAACAGTTAGAAAGCAATCATATTATTGTGCAGGTAACAGATAATGGGTACGGCATACCAGAACATATACAGCAAAAAATATTCACGCCTAATTTTACCACCAAAACTTCCGGCACCGGTTTGGGCTTAGCCATGAGTAAGAGTATTGCAGAGCAGGCCAAGGGAGAAATTTGGTTCAATACCAAAGAAGGAGAGGGCACTACTTTCTATGTAAAGCTTCCTTTATTGCGGGCTACTAATTAGTGTGTTTCCGGCAGCGGTTCATTGTGCAGCATCCTTGCGTCGCACCCTTCAACTACAGAATTTCTAATCTAAGATTTGAAATTTCAAATTATAAATACCAAATTTCAAATGTTGAAGTGTGCGACGCAACAATGCCCCATAGCATTACCACAGCTGGTAACCCAATAAAAAAAGCGATGCAGTAGTGCATCGCTTCAATATTGTAAAACAGTATTTCTTACTTAACAGAATCAACCAGACCTTTAAAAGTTTCCGGGTTGTTCATAGCTAAATCTGCCAATACTTTTCTGTCTAAAGTAATACCCTTTTCATTTAATTTATGAATGAACTGAGAGTAGGTTAAACCTTCTGCACGTACGGCTGCGTTAATACGGGCAATCCATAAAGTGCGGTATTCTCTTTTCTTTAATTTACGACCTACATAGCTATAGGTCATACCTTTTTCTACAATGTTTTTGGCAACGGTAAATACGTTTTTACGTTTGCCATAAAAACCTTTGGCTTGTTTTAATATTTTTTTTCTGCGTGCCTTACTTGCAGCTGAATTTACTGAACGTGGCATATCTGAATAATTTTAAAGTTTGATTTGAATGGGGTTACCGGTGGTAATTACTTTAAACGTAATAAACGTTTTACAAAATCCATATTAGCGGGGCTAACCTTACCTTTTTGGCGAAGGGCTCTTTTACGCTTGGTAGATTTTTTGGTAAGAATGTGGCGTTTAAACGCTTTTTGGAAAGTAATTTCTCCGGTGCCGGTTACTTTAAAACGCTTCTTGGCACTTGAATTTGTTTTAACCTTTGGCATTATTACATGCTTTAATTGTTATACCCTGCTGGCGCCCCGCACTGGCGGAGACTTATGGAGCCTTGTGGGCAATTGGGCTTTTTATGGTAGCCACACCTTTAAAGAACGGGCCGCAAAGATAGTGTGTAGCGGTTAAAAAACCAGTTGCTTTTTAAAAAATATTTAGCCGGCCCCTGTTTCAGATAACAAAAAAAGCAGCTGATTATCAGCTGCTTTTTAAAATACTAAAATTTATTATCCTTGCGGCTTTTCTGTTTTGTCTGTTTTCTTCTTCTGGCTTTTAGGGGCCAGCATTAAAAACATTCTTTTTCCTTCCAGCTTGGGCAGGGCCTCGGGCTGACCAATTTCAGCAAGGCGCTCAGCAAATTTTAATAAAATCAATTCGCCACGCTCTTTAAACTGAATGGCTCTTCCCTTAAACTGCACATAGGCTTTTACCTTGTTGCCATCTTTTAAAAAACCTTCGGCATGCTTGGTTTTAAATTCAAAGTCATGGTCGTCGGTATTGGGGGTAAAGCGTATTTCTTTTACCTCAGAAACTTTGGCTTTCGCCTTCATTTCTTTTTCCTTCTTCTTCTTATCGTATAAAAATTTATTGTAGTCAATAACCTTACAAACCGGTGGGTCTGCCTGTGGAGAAATTTCTACCAGGTCCAGTTCCTGTGACTGTGCAATACGCAACGCTTCCTGTGTAGAATAAATACCTACTTCAACATTCTCTCCAACTAAGCGCACCTGCGGCACCCTAATCATATGGTTGGTGCGGTGCTCTTGTTGTTGTTCTCTTCTAAATCTCGGATCAAAATTGCCTCTCGGCGGTCTTGGTGGATATGCCATTTACTTTGTTTGGTTAAAAATTTTTTTTGTTAGCCGGGCTGCCGTTCATTGTTCGGCAGCCGTTGCGTCGCACACTTCAACATTTGTATGTGCTGCAGCTATATTCAATACATCTAAATTACATCAAATATCTCCTGAACGCTCTTTAATTTCAACACTTATTTCTGCAATAAATTCCTCCATACTTTTTACACCCGCATCTCCTTTGCCCTGGCGGCGAACGGCTACTTTTTCTTCAGCCATTTCTTTTTCTCCCACCACCAGCATAAAGGGCACTTTCATCAGTTCTGTATCGCGTATCTTTTTCCCTATTTTTTCATTGCGGTCGTCTACTGCTGCACGAATATCTGCTTTTTTCAGTTTCTGTAAAAGAGTTTGTGCATAAGGCAAATACTTATCGCTGATGGGCAGAATTTTTACTTGTGTAGGTGCCAGCCACAACGGAAACTTACCGGCATAATGTTCCAGCAAAAACCCAATAAAACGTTCATGGGTGCCCAGGGGCGCCCGGTGAATAATCAACGGCACTTCGGGCTGGTTGTCTTTGTTGGTAAAGGCCAGTTTAAAACGGCGTCCCTGTGCAAAGTCAACCTGGTTGGTGGCCAGGGTAAATTCACGCCCAATAGCACTCCATATTTGTACGTCTATTTTGGGGCCGTAGAAAGCGCCTTCACCTTTCACTTCTACATAGGGTATCTTGCTTTCAATTAAAACATTCCGCACCAGTTCTTCGGTTTCTATCCAAAGCTCGGGTTCATTAATATATTTCTGGCCCAACTTTTCGGGGTCGTGTAAGCTTAGGCGCATTACATACTTATCAATACCAAAAATTTTAAAATACTTCAGGTACATATCATTCACCTCCCTGAACTCATCTGCAAACTGCTCTTTGGTGCAGTAAATATGTGCATCATTCATATGCAGGCAACGTACCCGCATCAGGCCAAACAGCTCCCCACTTTGTTCGTAGCGGTAACAGGTGCCATACTCAGCCAAACGATAAGGCAAGTCTTTATAACTTTTGGGTTCCGCATCAAAAATTTTGTGGTGGTGTGGACAGTTCATGGCTTTGAGGTAATACTTCTCGCCATCCATTTCCATTGCCGGAAACATACTATCTGCATAATAGGGCAGGTGACCGCTGGTTAAGTACATACTTTCTTTGGCAATATGCGGGGTAACCACCCTTTTATAACCAGCATCTAATTCAGTTTCTTTGGCCAGCTTTTCCAATTCTTCAATAATAATGGTGCCGTTTGGCAGCCACAATGGTAAACCCGGGCCCACATCATCATCCATGGTAAAAATGCCCAGTTCTTTGCCCAGTTTACGATGGTCGCGTTTTTTGGCTTCTTCCAGCATCAGTAAGTATTCATCCAGTTCTTTCTGGTTAGGAAAGGTTACGCCGTAAACGCGGGTTAATTGCTTGTTTTTTTCATCGCCCTTCCAATACGCACCGGCAATATTGGTTAGCTTAATGGCTTTAATAAAACCAGTATGTGGAATATGGGGGCCGCGGCATAAATCAGTAAAGCCACCCTGAGAGTAAAAAGTAATTTCTCCGTCTTTCAGGTTTTGTAAAAGGTCTAATTTATACTCATCTTTCTTATCAGTAAAGTAGGCAAGCGCTTCTGCTTTTGGTATTTCTTTGCGAATGTACTGGCTGTTTTGTTTGGCCAATTCCTGCATTTTCTTTTCCAGTTTGGTAAGGTCTTCTTCGGTAAGCTTGCGGTCGCCCAAATCCATATCGTAGTAAAACCCTTTTTCTAATGCAGGGCCTACCCAAAATTTAACACCCGGAAATAATGCTTCAACCGCTTCTGCCATAAGGTGGGCAGAAGAATGCCAAAAGGTGTTTTTGCCAGAATTATCATCCCAGGTTAATAGCTTTAAGCTACTATCTGCAGTAATTGCACGGTTGGCATCAATAACAGCTCCGTTCACTTCTGCCGCTAATACTTTGCGGGCCAGTCCTTCGCTAATAGACTTGGCAACATCCATTGCAGACGAGCCTTGGGCGTATTCTCTCACCGACCCATCTGGTAAAGTAATTTTAATCATATACTATGTAAACCAAAATTTTAAGAGTGCAAATTTAACGAAGTCTTGGCAGATAAAGCTTTCTATTTAAATGAAATTGCAATGTGTTTTTTTATCATTTTTCAATCGTAATTTGCCAGCATGCGATTATTTTTTACCCTTTTTTTGTTAACGCTTGTTTTTAGTGCCCGCAGCCAGGATCTTACTGGTATCTGGCGGGGAAGTTTTATATCCTCCGATAATAAAATGGCTGATTTGTTTAACATGGAGGAGCGCTATAAATATGAAGTGCAGATAGACAATAGGGGCAAAATTTTTCAGGGAGTTACCTACTCTTATAAAACCACGGTTTTTTATGGCAAAGCCACCAGCAAAGGCACTATCAATCCTAAAACCGGAAAGGTGATTTTAGAGGAAGGCAAGTTGCTTGAATTAAAAATGCCCACGGATAATGTTGCCTGCTGGATGGTTTGTTTTTTACAATATACCAAGAACGGGAAAGAAGAATATATGGAAGGACGATTTAGCAGCTATCGAGTTGTTGATTCTACAGATTGTGGTAAAGGCACGGTTTTTTTAAGAAAAGTAACCAACTCTGATTTTTACAAAGAGCCCTTCCTGGTAAAGAGAGAAAAGGAACTGGAAAAGGAAAAAGAAAAGCAAAAGGCAATTGCTGCAAATAAAACTCCGCCACCGGCAACGGCTAAAACAAATACCAGTAATAATTCTAACACTGTTAAGCCCAAGCCTGCTCCAACCAACACTACAGCAAAACCAAGTGTTGTTAAGGCGAAACCTGCACCGGTAACAGACAAAGATATTAAAGCAGCCCCTGTAACCGCCAACCCTGCATTAGATAAAAAAACGCCACAGGTTAAAGTTAAAGACCCTGTTATGGTGCCTCCTGTTTTAAAAAACAGGGAGAATGAATTGGTGCAAACATTTACCGTTAACAGCAGTGAGATAACCATCAGTTTATATGATAACGGCACTATTGATAAGGATACGGTTTCTGTTTACCTGGATAAGAAACTGGTACTATCTAAAAAAATGCTGACCGCAGCACCGTTAACGGTTAAGCTGAGCATGGATGATGCCAACGCCTATCATGAACTGGTAATGGTGGCAGAAAATCTGGGCGAAATTCCACCCAACACTTCATTAATGGTGGTTAAGGCCGGCGATAAATCGTACGAAGTGCGTATTACTTCTACCGAACAGAAGAACGCCATGGTAATTTTTAAATACGAAAAACCCAAATAAGCCGCTCATCCATTTTATGGCGGTAGTATAACCAGCGTTCAATAATTTGAAGCATAATTAAGGCAATGCAAAAAACACTCTTATTTATTGTATTTATTTATACATGTTTTGGTAGCTATAGCCAGGATTTGAACGGTATTTGGAAAGGCGTTTTGCAGCAGGAGAGCGGAGGCTGCTTTAATCAATATAATATTGAATTGCAGGTAAAGTTTATAGCTACTGCAAATACATTGAGTGGTATTGCCTATGATTTTGAAGACCCCACTACGTACGTAAAAATGGATTTTACCGGGCGCTACAATAATACCACCAAGCGTCTTGTTTTAATTGAAAATAACCTGCTGGAATCTAAAATTCCAAATGGGTGCTTTGCCTGTATTAAAACATACGATCTTGTATGGTCTAAAAAAGGAAGCGATGATGTGCTGACCGGCACCTGTAAGGGCCGCGAATATGGAAGCACCAATAGCTGCCCCGGTTATAAAATTGAATTAAAAAAAGCCAGCAAAACAGAATTTCCGGTTGATATTGACCAAAGCCCTGAACTGGCTGCATTACAAAAAACAGTAAAGCTGCAAAACCGGCAAAATGAAGTGGTACATACCGTAAAATCAGATACATCTCTTATAAAAATTGATTTATACGATAATGCTGAAATTGATAATGATACCGTAACTGTTTTTGTAAACGATAAATTGCTTTTATACAAACAACGGTTAACAGATAAGGCCCTGACGGTTTTGTTTAATGCTTTTCCGAGTACGAATTATGAATTGATGATGTATGCCGATAACCTTGGCTCAATACCCCCCAATACGGCTTTACTGGTGGTTACGGCAGGCACCAAAAAATATGAATTAAGGGTGAGCAGCAGTGAACAAAAAAATGCGGTGGTGCGTTTTAGATATGATAAATAAATGCTGGGGTTTGCAATGCGGCTGAAGAGTGCGACGCAACGGTGCTGATATTTGTTTCTTCCGATGGTATCATAAAAATAAAGTCTCTCTTTTGAGAGGCTTTGTTATTTATTGGATGCCTGATTAAATAAAGGCATAAAAAAACCTGGTATTTAACCAGGCTTTTTTGTGATCCCGCTGGGACTCGAACCCAGGGCCCATACATTAAAAGTGTATTGCTCTACCAACTGAGCTACGGAATCATCCCGTTATTATTTGGGAGTGCAAAAATAAGGTAAAATCGTTTCGAACCAAATTTTTAAAAATTCTTTTTAAAAAGGTTTTTCCACGGGTGTGGATAGTGTTAAAGCAAAGGGTTTATAGTTTCTCTTTTGTTAGTCTTTTATTTACAGTAGGTTTGTCAAAAAAAATAAGATTGCTATGTCTTTTTTTCAAAATAAAACGGTGGTGGTTACTGGTGGCACAGATGGTATTGGTAAGGCTCTGGTAGATGCATTAATTGGTTTAGGTGCTAAAGTGGCCACTTGCGGCAGAAGTTATGATAAATTATATGCATTGCAAATGGAGTACCCCAATGTAATGCTGC
This sequence comes from Flavihumibacter sp., assembly GCA_033761915.1. GTDB lineage: Bacteria > Bacteroidota > Bacteroidia > Chitinophagales > Chitinophagaceae > JACMLD01. The sequence continues at coordinate 1,818 of JANRMC010000074.1, read as the reverse complement.
ATACCGTGGTGTGCGATGTAAGTAATGAACAGGAATGCCGCAATTTCATTGAATCCACCCTTAAAACCTTTGGTAAAATTGACATACTTATTAATAATGCCGGGGTTTCAATGCGTGCTTTAGTAGAAGATGCGGAGATCAGCGTTATTAAAAAAGTGATGGATATTAATTTTTATGGGGCTGTTTATTGTACCAAGTTTTCGCTCCCTTCAATTATTTTAAACAAGGGTACTGTTGTAGGAGTTTCGTCTATTGCCGGTTACCGCGGGTTACCCGGCCGCAGCGGATATTCGGCCTCTAAATTTGCATTGCAGGGTTGGTTAGAAGCACTAAGAACCGAGTTATTGCATAAGGATGTAAATGTAATGTGGGTATGTCCGGGTTTTACTACGTCTAATATCCGCAACGCTGCATTAAATGAAAAGGGAAATTCGCAAGGAGAGAGCCCCATGGATGAAAAAGCAATGATGACTGCTGCAACCTGTGCCCGGCATATTTTAAAAGCAATTGAAAACAGAAAACGTACCCTGGTACTCACCTTTACGGGAAAACGAACCGTGTTTTTAAATCGGTTCTTTCCATCCTGGGCAGATAAAATGGTTCATAATTTCTTTTTTAAAAACGGAAAACTGGCAAAGTAAAACTGCTGCTGTATTTTTATTAATTAATATTGCTGCCGGTGTTGATTCGTAAAACTATAACAACACCATTTGCAGATTTATACATGCTTATTACACTTACATCTGATATTGGCTGGCAAGATTACCTGGTGGGGGCTGCCAAGGGCAGAATTTTACAGGCCATACCCGGTGCCGGTATTGCAGATGTATCGCATCAGTTAACACCGTTTAATTATCCGCAGGCAGCCTATGTTTGCCAAAGTGCATTTAAAAATTTTCCTGATTTTACATACCATATTGTACTGGTAAACCTGTTTGAAACCAAACCCAAACAATTACTGCTGGCATTTCATAATAACCAGTATTTGTTGTGCGCCGATAATGGTTTGCTTACCATGATTACAGAAACCCGTCCGGAACTGGTTATAGGTTTGCCCTTTCAGCCAGGCCGGGTTATAGACACCTTACATTGTATAGATGTTTTTGCAGCTGCCATTGCAGCCCTGGCGGCCGGCAACAAATTAGAAACTATTGGCGAGCCCGATACTGCGTTTGCAGAAAAAACACCCATCAAACCATCTGTGGGGCCCGATTGGATGGAAGCCCATGTAATATTTATAGATCATTTTGAAAACGTGGTGCTGGATGTAACCCGCGATAATTTTGACGAGGTTCGCAAAGGCCGCAATTTCAGAATTGAATTTAGAAACAAACAATTTATAAACCAGCTGAGCCAAACTTATGCAGATGCGGCTCATGGAGACGCACTGGCTTTATTTAATGCCGCCGGCTATTTAGAAATTTCTATCAATAAAGGCAATGCCGCCGGCTTACTGGGTTTAAACAGTTTTGTTGAGCAGGCTTCTAACAGCTATCTGCAAAACCGCTTGTTTTATAATACCGTAAAAATTTTCTTTTATTAATTTTTGGTAACCGGCGGTAGCGCCACCAGCAGCATCGTTGCCACGCTCGGTTTAACGACAACGCCCTTGGCAGCTATGCTTTAAGTTCAATTTGTTCTTATAATTTATATTATGTTAAATAAAACAATTTGTATTAATAAGTCTATTCTCTTTCATCAAAGACAAATCATCCAAAAAACAAATAGGCTAATAATACAGATGTAATAATACCTACCAGATCGGCCAGCAGCATGGCCCCTACTGCGTAACGGGTATTTTTTATAGCAACCGATCCA
>JANRMC010000073.1:0-10883 GCA_033761915.1 Flavihumibacter sp. | reverse complement strand
TGGAATGCCCTGAAATTATTAAATAAAGACGGAGAATTTCTGAGCGCCGCAGACGGTGCCCGTATATTAGAACTGGCAGCAGCAGAAAACTTTTCTTTTGCAACCGTAGATAAACTGGGTACCTATACCCAAGAAAACAATACCCTGCAAAAACATATTGATGCTGTTGTTAACTATCCACTGGTAAATGTGGCCGGCATAAAAGCTAAAAATTATAAAATAGTGGTGGATGTGGTAAACAGCACCGGTGCTATTTTTATTCCGCCTTTATTAAAAGCATTGGGTGTGGAGGATGTAATTGTATTGAACGGAGAGGTTACCGGCAAATTTGCCCACAACCCCGAACCCCTGCCAGAAAACCTTTCTGCATTGAGTGCTGAAGTAAAAAAGCAAAACGCATCCTTAGGTATTGCTGTTGACCCCGATGTGGATCGGCTTTGTTTTGTATGCGAAGACGGCAGCATGTTTGGAGAAGAATATACACTGGTGGCCGTAGCTGATTATGTTTTAAAAAACCGCCCTGGCAATACCGTTTCAAATATGAGCAGCACCAAGGCGCTTAAAGAAATTACAATTGCCAATAGCGGTCAGTACTTCCCTTCTGCTGTGGGTGAAGTAAACGTGGTACAAAAAATGAAAGATGTAAATGCCGTAATTGGCGGCGAAGGCAACGGCGGTATTATTGTGCCCGATTTTCATTATGGCCGAGATGCTTTAATTGGCATTGGCCTTTTCTTAAGTGCATTGGCCCAACATAAAAACGGCATCAAATCCTTCAGGGCCCGCTATCCAGATTATTTTATATCAAAAAATAAAATTGAACTGGAAAAGGGCATCAACGTAAACGATATTTTTGACAACATTAAAAAGAAATATAAAAAACAACCCATCAATAATGAAGATGGATTGAAAATAGAATTTGACAGCGATTGGGTGCACCTGCGCACCTCTAACACAGAGCCCATCATCCGCATTTATGCAGAAAGTAATTTTGAAACAACCGCAAATAATATTGCATTGCGGCTGATGCAGGACATCCGCGAGTTTATGTAAGCCTTACATCATTTAAAAAAGCTACCGGTAAAAACGGTAGCTTTTTTTTGTAACCGGCAGCATAGGGTAACCCGGCACCGTTGCGTCGCACCCTTCAACGGCAGTGCAGGTGGCAGCAATACATCAGCACAGTATATTGTGAAGCGGTTTTACAGTTAACTACCTTTTGTTATCTTTGCCACCATTTATAAAATGCTGCTGCAGATGAAACGTATTTATTTTGACAACGCCGCCACCACTTCTTTAGACGCACAGGTACTGGAAGCGATGATGCCCTATATGACAGAAAAATTTGGCAACCCATCTTCTATCTATTCATATGGCAGAGAAAGCAGGCTGGCGGTTGAAAATGCCCGTAAAGCCGTAGCTAAAATTTTAAATGCACACCCGGCAGAAATATTCTTTACCTCAGGCGGCACAGAAAGCACCAACACCGTTTTCAGCTCTTGCGTACGAGACCTGGGTTGCACCCGCATTATCACCTCTCCGCTTGAACACCATGCCACCCTGCACTGTGCAGAACATTACGATCATACGGATGAAGCAAAAGCATATTATGTAAACGTGCTGCCCGATGGACATATTGACCTTGAACACTTAGAAAATCTATTGGCCGCCAGCGAAGAAAAAACCCTAGTATCACTGATGCATGCCAATAATGAAATTGGCAACCTGTTGGATATTTATGCTGTGGGAGAATTATGTAAAAAATACAAAGCCCTTTTTCACAGCGATACAGTACAAACAGTGGGGCACTACCCTTTTAACCTGAGAGAAACGCCCGTACATTTTATTACCGGCGCCGGGCATAAATTTCATGGCCCAAAAGGTGTGGGTATTTTATACATTAACGAAAACGTAAGCATCAAGCCTTATATACACGGCGGTTCGCAAGAACGGAACATGCGCGCCGGCACAGAAAACTTATACGGCATTGTGGGCTTTGCCAAAGCATTAGAGCTGGCCACTGCCCACCATGAAGCGGATGCAGCCTATATACAAGAAATAAAATTGTATATGGCACAGCAATTACAGCAGCAGGTGCCGGGCATACATTTTAACGGAGATGTTTTTGGTAAAAGTCTCTATACTGTTTTAAATGTATCTTTTCCTAAAACAGAAAAGAGTGAAATGATTTTGTTTAACCTTGACATAAACAGTATTTGTGCAAGTGGCGGCAGTGCCTGCACCAGCGGTGCCGATTTAGGTTCTCATGTAATAAGAGCTATTAATAACAACCCCAACCAGGTGCCGGTGCGTTTTTCTTTTAGCAAGCACAACACAAAAGAAGAAGTGGATTTTGTGGTTGACAAACTAAAAGGGCTTATTTAATATTTATTCTTCCAGTAAGATATAGGGTATTACTTTTTTGTTCCAGTTATCGCCATAATAGCGTTTGGCCTGGTCTTTTGCCAAATTGTAAAAACTATCCCATTGTTCTGGTAAAATGGTTTGGCACCCTTCGCTGCTGGTGGTATTATTACCGCCGCGGTGTATATTAATACCAAAATTACCGGTGTCTTCATAAGGCGGGTCTCCATCTCTTACAACCGTTACGGTGCCCAGCCGCTGACAAATAGCGGGGTATTGACTGTGAGCGCCTCTGTGCACATCAAACTTATGTACATACCAGGCACCGGGTACTAAACTGGCAATGCCTTTTTTAGTAGCTGTTTTCTTTCTGTACACCGATGGATCTGTATTGGCATTAAATGCAGCAAACACACTGGGGGTATAAATAAAAATAGCATCATCGTAAATGCCGCGGTCGTTTATATTGGGCGCACCCATACTGTTTTTATAATAGCCCCGTATGCCCACAATAATCAAAGGGTATTTTACATAATCAATATTAAAAGCATTTAATTTTTGTTTTAAATCATTGCTGCTGAGGCGGGGTTTTGCAGAAGGCTTTTTATGAGTGGGCATAGTATAAAGTTTAGTAATTGAAATTACTGAAAATAACAGGTTACCCACGCAGGTGTTTATACGGTATTTATGCTGCGCAGGGCTTTGCCGCTGAAGGGTGCGACGCAACGGCTGCTGCTGGCAGTACTTATGCCGGCATCATAAATAGGTTTCTATGGAATACCTGTGGTTACGTTTTTTAGGGTACGGCAACCAATATAAAAGCGTACAAAACAGACTATGCAAACATTAATTGGAAAAAAAAGCTACTTAACAGCAGGTATTTTAATCCTGTTTTCTTCAAAAGCCATCAGCCAGACAGAGTGGCAAAACTGGAACGGAATTAACGTAAATGCTTCTTTAACAAAGAAAGCTGGAGTAAGTGTAGGACACACCCGTTCATACAATATCAGTGAAAAATACAAAAACCAATTTAACCAGACCGCTATCCAATTTTCTTATGAAATAACCAAAAAGTGGGATGTGTTTGGGGGTGTGCAGTTTATTTCTCCTGCATCTAAACGTGATGTGAGGACACGCTTACATGTGAGGGCTGCACACACCACGCGTCTCAGCAAAAAAGTTAACTGGACCAATTCGCTCCGTTTTGAAACCAATTCCAAAAATGAAAACCGATTTCGCCAAAGGGTTGCCGTCTCAACGCGTTTAAGTCTACGAAAAAGATTAGATTTTTTAAACCTTGCACCCTCGTTGTCTTACACGCTATTTTATAATATGGGCGGTAACCCCATCAACTATTATGACAAAACGGGGGCACTTATCAGTAATCAAACACCCGATGGCTTTCACAGAAGCCGCTTCACAGCCACCCTCAACTCAAAAATAAACGATTACCTGCGGGTTAGTTTATATTATATGCGTCAGCAGGAATTCAACTTCCTTTCAAAAGAAACCCGCAGCATGAATGTTTATAATCCGGTAACACAGAAAATATCAAGGCCTTTCAACAATTTTAACTGTATTGGCCTTACCGCATCTGTTTCATTAGATCCATTAATTAACAATTAAGAAAAGAGACCCGTATGGAAAAGCGAATTAAAAAAACGTATATCTGCCGTAATATTGAAAACTTTCAGATAGATGAAAGCCAGGCGGAATATCATTGTCCGAATGTAGGTGATGTGGCAATATTTCAGGTAATCTCCATTGGAAAACACAGCACCATGCAAAGTGCCGATAAAAGAAATTGCCATATTTATACCGGCGATTTAATAATGGCAGCTTTTGGCACACGCTACGCAACTGAACAATTTGAGGGATATATACCAGAGCAACCCATGAATGAATACCACATATTAGGAGCTGGCGGTACTATTGGTATTATTCACTCAATGCACCATAAGTTTATGAGTATTGGCCCCACCCGCCTGAAGATGGTTGGTTATGCCACCGATAAGAGAGGGCATATATTAAATACCAAGCAGCTATTGCAAGACCGCATGAAACCCTACAAAGGAGTGATGCAATCTCTTACAAGAATTATATTATCTGTAGGTGCATCTATGGACAGTGGTAAAACCACCACTGCAGCCCATTTGGTAAGAGGTTTAAAAAAGCAGGGAATGAGAACCGGATTTATTAAATTAACCGGCACTGTTTACACTAAGGACTGCGATCTTAATTATGACAATGGAGCGGATGTTGTTACCGACTTTAGTGAAATGGGCTTTCCCTCAACTTACATGTGTACAGAACAGGAGCTTTTAAATTTATATGAAACCCTTTTAATAAATATTGATGCACACGAGTTAGATTATGTTGTAATAGAAATTGCTGATGGCATTTTTCAACGTGAAACAGAAATGCTGCTCAAGCACACCAAGTTTATTAGTGGCATTGATGCGATTGTTTTTTCTGCAGGCGATAGCCTTGCTGCCGTACAAGGTGTAACTGCTTTAAAAGAAATGCACTTATGCCCAACAGCTTTATGCGGGTTGTTTACAGCCAGCCCCCTGCTGATTAGAGAAGTTACTAAAAGAATAGATGTACCTGTTTTTACCATAGACGAGCTGGCCAATGGCCAAATCCAATCCTTCCTTGAAAAGCCACTGAATATCTGCGCCTGATTACAGGTGCTGGTTAAGGCTGGAATTAAACCAACTCCGGTGCTGTTAGTAATAACAACACCGGTTTTTGCCGTTCAAAATAATATACTATGGCACAAGTGAGCAATCGAACCATTCAAAAATTCTGGTGGCAGTTTATAAAAAAACACCGCACCCATGTTGGGCTTATTTTTTTAAGCGGCTGCATCAGCCGGTATACTACTTTGTTACTTTCTTTAAGTATTGGAAAATACCTTGAAATTGCATTTAATAACAGCACGGGCAAAAGTAAGGCCCTTGAATTGCTGGGCATATACCTGCCTGCCAATATTTATTGGTTTTACCTGTTTTTTGCAACAACTACATTTTTACATTTTGTAGTTACCTGGTTGTATCAATTTATGCAATCTGTTACCGGCAATAACCTTGTTACCACGTTAAGAATGCAATGGGTGGAAAAGACCGTGATACGGGCAAACCCGGGGCAATACAAATTTGCAGATATTATGCTGCCCTTTACCAACGAACACAAAACCATTGCTACCTATTTTAATAAAGGGATTATAGGCATGGCTATTAACGGCTGTTACCTTGCAACAGTGTTGTATGTTGGGCTAGCTTTATCGCCTTTTATTACTTTACTAACAGGTCTGCTTTGCCTGATAATTTATGTGCTGCTGCAAGTTTTAAACAATAAGCTTCGCCCACTTGAAAAATCAAAAAGAGATGCCCAGGGCGGAATGGTTAAATGGCTGAGCCAATACCTCTCTCAGCCCGGTACTGACAGCACTACCTTTAACGATAAGCTAAACCTGAAAATGAGCCGGTTATCTTTTAGTGTACAACAGCTTGCCATGCTAAAAGGGCTTTATCTGGCTTTAATACCAGCTTTAATGTATTGTCTATTAGGATTAGTGCTTTTGCTTTTAGCAAATGGGCAAGGCCACGCTTCATTACCCCCTTCGGATATTGTTACTCTTATTTTACTAATAATGCTATCCTTACCTGCCCTTAAAACCCTTTTTAGAAAAAATAATCTGCGGCAGCAGGGCCGTTTGGCATTAAATAAATTTTTAGATTCCCCAGAAGCCGTAATAAAAGCCGATTTAGCTAAAAAAAGTAACAATTTTGCTGAAATATCTGTTACAAAATTGTAACCCCGGCAACTATATTATAGCAGCATATGATAACCAGTCAACAAACAGAGCTTTTATTAGAATTACAGCAACCGGATATAAACAAGCCAGTGCGTTTTCTGTATGAAAACTATTTTGAGGGTATTGTAGCACAGGTTTGTGCAAATGGCGGAACCCGTGAAGATGGTGCAGATATTTTTCAGGAAGCTGTCATTATACTGGTAGACAAAGTAAAGACAGGCAGCTTCAGAGGTGAAAGCAGTATAAAAACTTTTCTGACAGCTGTTGCCAAAAACACCTGGTTGATGGAATTAAGAACCCGTAGCAGAAGAAACATCCGTGAAAAAAACTATATGACTAATGCAGCCACAATAGTTGAAATCAGCGACCGGGTACATTCTAAACCCGCCAATGATTCTCTTAATCATGTTTTTGCTGCCATTGGCGACACCTGTAAGGGAATTTTGATGGGAGTTTATTATAAAAACAAAAGCATGCGTGATTTACTTACTGAGTTTAATTACGAAAACGAGCAGGTGCTTAGAAACAAGAAGAGTAAATGCATGAAAAAATTAAAAGAATTATTATCAACCAATAGAGAACTTCTCCAAAACCTAAAAAACCTGAGTTTGTATGAATGATGCTTTATTAACTGAACAATACCTCGATGATTTTATAAAGGGTAATTTGTCTAAAGAGCTTATTATAAAAATGCTTAAAGACAATGGCCTTACAACCGCAGATGCAGCGTCTGAAATTGAATTGCACCAATCTGCCACTGCAGCCATACAACGCTTTGCCACAATCAGCCAGGTACAGCAAATACATAAGGATTTCTTTACCCCTGGGGAAACAATCAAGTCACAGCAGGCAAAAACAACCCCTTTAATAAGCATGAAAACATTGATGCGGGCTGCAGCGGTATTGTTTTTTTTGATAGGTGGTTTTATTACGTATGAAATAGCTACCATCAGTGGCGATAAGATTCACCAAGATATTTATCAGTCTTTTTCATTAAATACAGGAAGAGATATTAAAGAGGTTTCGGAAAGTATTATTATCCGTCAATTCAGGCAGAATAATTTTAAAGCTGTTATTGAGAGTTACGCAGAAATTGCTGTACCCGGTAATCGAGAAAAATTTCTGGCTGGATATGCTTACATGCAAAACAACAATTACAAAGAAGGCATCAGCCTGATGGAAGCAATTATTACCTCCAATAAAAACGCCAACCCACCGCTTTACAATGATGAAGCAGAGTATTATCTGGCAATGGCTTATCTTAAAACCGGTGCTCATGATAAAGCGTATGAATTCCTTTCATTAATTTATAATGATGTAAATCATACTTACCATGAAAAAATAAGCTGGAGTGTGTTGATGAAAGCAAAATGGTTAAAATAACGTACTAAAAATAGAGAACGTTGTTTCTGGCTAAAATCCAATATGTCCGTTTTTCTGTACCCTTGAACCATGTCCATTTTCCAATGAAAGGTTTACTGCTTAAGCAGAAACCTTTTTCTTTTTAACATATATACCCCGTATAAAAATAGTACTGCTAAAAACAGGAATATCCATCCTTTCAAGCCCCGGTTAAAAAATGAAGCTGGTTTTATCTTTCCAGCATAAATAAAATTAGACCAGTAATTAGGTGTTTTATACTGTGCTTCTATTGTTTTGTTTTCCAGTAATTCCTTCTTTGCTTCCTGTAAAGCCAATTCAGGCAGCATTCCCTTATTTATATGAAAATGTAATCGCTCCATCAGGTAGGCGGTAACTTTGTCTTCTGTTTTCCATAATGTAGAAATAATACCATCACTGCCGGCGTAAATAAACGCTCTTGAAAGGCTCAACAAACCTTCACCTGCAATAGTGGTTCCTCCTGCTGTTTCGCAAGCACTCAAAATAACCAGATTGGTTTTATGCAGATTCAGATTATACACCTCATGAATGTAAAGCCGGTTATTCATGTCTACAGTATCGGCAGGGTAAAACTGTATCCAGTTATTAATACTATCAGTGCTTACACTGGCATGCGTTGCCAGATGTATTAATTGGTACTCTGGCGCCGCTGACAAAAAAAAGTTTTTGGTAGCCTTATATGAAGTAAAGTAATTGGAGGTAAAAGATTTTACTTCGTACAAAGAATATGGTAATACCTGAAATTTACTTTTTTTTACATGGTTATCTGAAACAGTAAAAGGAGCAAAAGCGATAGAACGGTTTGCCTGTGGCTGATCTGAGTGATGTGAATTATTTTGCAGTAATAACTGAAAAGAATAATGGTAACTCATTGCATGATCATTAACCAGGTAATCACGGTCTTCCGCATCTCTTACCAGAGCATCAAAGGGCAGATAATGAAGTATACCATCCGGTATAATAACCCATCGCTTTTTTGTAGCTATAACACCGTTTAAAGGCTGTAACAGCTTCTTATAAAGGTATGCAGCCGGTCCAAAGCCCTCATAGCGCTTCCCCTGCAACTGCAGGTAATTTTCATTAATAAACTTTTGAAACTGACTGCTGAAAATGCCATCGGTTAAAACAGGCTGTAACGTCCATTTGTTTTTGTTTATAGCCATTACATACAAAACAGAATCGTAGGTTACAAAATCAATAAATGCAGTTTCATTGTCCAAAAACTGCTGCACCCGGGCCAGTGAAATTTCAGCACCTTTCTGCTGGTATTTATACAGGTTGTAGGTAACATCCTTTTCATACTGTTTCTGCAAACGCGAAAGCGCTACTTGTAATTGCAACAGACGCTCCTGTAATGGCAATACATCACTGGCTGTATTATTATTATTGATACGTGACGTATATACAGCTATCAGTTGTTTTATTTCTTTTTCTCTTTTTTTAATGCTGTCGGGTATCTGGGCGCTTGACTTTAATTCAATACTCTCTAAATTCTGAAAAACAACACTGCCTTTATAGCTATCTGAAAAAAAAAGAAAGTCATCTGCAAACTGCTCATCCTGCGCAACCGCTTTGGCAGCCAACGCTATTGCTTCTTTGTAAATGGTGGTATTTTTATCTGTAAAAAACAGTTTTGCCTCATCATTATCAAAATTGAGTTTAATATAGTTGGCAGTTTGTATAGCTTTTTTATAGGCCTGTAAACCGGCCTTCAGATATAAGGGCCTTTTCTCTTTATCAAACTTATTACTGGCCAAAACCGCTTTCTGCCGTAGTGCCTGGAAGAGTACTATAGGGCTTACAGCTTCTGATACCTTTTCAGGAAGTGCATCAATACCGGCGCCTTTATAATTCATGTGTACTTCCTGTAAGGCAAGATCGCACCAGGTAAGGGCTTCATCTGTTAAGCCTTGTACCATGGCCAGTTCACTACGGTATAAATAGGCCTGGGCTTCTTCTTTATTCTTAATAGCCGCAGCCATTTTTTTATTGGCATGTATAGCAGAATCAAATATCTTTTCTGCCAATGGCCATTGCCCCCGTTTCATATAAATACGCCCAATATCATTAAGGGCCACTATATGGTTTAATTGGTTAAGGGCCGGCAAGCTACTGTAAATGTGCAAAGCACTATCAAACTGTTCTAATTCAAAATAGGTATGTGCGGTATTTTGTAAAACAAGGTTTCGTTGTTCGGTACTTAATTGCAGTAATTCTTTATAAACCTTTAATGCATCTTCAAACTGTTTCAGCTGCACCAGGCATTGGGCTATGTTATTTTTTATGCTTACGTAAGTTTCTGTATACTCTGTTCCTTTTCTATCTGCTGCCTGTAATGCTCTTTCAAAGTAATTTTTAGCCTGTTGGTAATTGGCTCCTTCAAAATAAATTGCCCCCAACGAGTTATAAAGATGTTCTTGCTCTGGCAACTTAATTTGCGGATTTCGTATTACAATATCAAATGCCCGCTCAAAATAAATTTGTGCACTGTCAATAATGTTTTGATAATAACGTGATGTGCCGAGAAATAAAGCCGCTTCATACTCCAGTTCATCGTTGTGCAGGTATGTTTTATTGATATACAGCGATTGATAATAAAGCTGGTTTGCCTGCGGATATCGCTGATAGGTTTGATGTATGTTTCCGGCCCTGATAAAATTTTTTGCAGCAATGGCAAACTCAGTACCGGTTTCAATAGCCTGTGCGGCTGTTTCTAAAAATAAAGACATTGCTGTGCTGTCTGTTGTTGTAGTAGGCTCTTCAAGATCATATAGCCGGTTAGCCCGGGCAAGTTTATCCTTATCAATTACAGTGGCAGGCATTTGTGCCCACACCCAACAGGTAACTGCTACCATTACCAGTATCAAAATCAACTGCATTTTTTTCATCTGGCGGCTCTGTTTCTGATTGGTTCTATTGGTTAATAATACAAGTAATTATCTTTTTTGTTTTGGTAAATATAAATGAAAGCTTAAAAGAATTGGGTGCTGATTGAATATTTATGAGTAGCTGCCATAAGTACCTCCGTTGAACCGAGCGTGGCAACGATATTGCTATAAATTACAAATGCCTGTAACAAAAAGCTACCCGGCTATTAACCGGGTAGCATACAATTATTAATTTTCAACTATTACTATGAGTGGTGGTCTTTTAGGTTTTGACTCAATGGTGTACAGCGAAGAAAAAGAACCATTTTGTCCGGCAAGAACAGGCGGGCCGCTTACCAAATTTTTATTATTAATACCTGTGCTAATTTCTGATGCAAGAATTTTACGGTTATTAATTTCGTCTAGCAGCC
>JANRMC010000072.1:0-6957 GCA_033761915.1 Flavihumibacter sp. | reverse complement strand
ATTACTATCCGTAGTTTGACGGCCTCTTAAAAAATGCACGGCTGTAAAATCAACAGTTTGCATAGAAGTGCCGCCATACTCAGAATAGTAACCATCTTTATCGCAATGCCATATATCTACAATTACCCCTGCCAGCGCTGCACAACTATTGTTTTTATTTTTTATATTGATGTTGACAGTGAATGCCACACCGGTTCGATCATCCCTGATATCAGTTCTAACCAACGAAGAGGGTGTTTTAGTGGGAAAGGGGCCTGCCGTTTCTGTAGGAGAAACAGTACAGGAACCGCCGGTGCCAGAGCCGGAACCAGAACCGGATGATGAGCCATTATCTTTTTTGCAAGCTGTGAGTATTAAGGGCACCGATGAAGCACCTATAAACATGTTTCTTAAGAAATTTTTTCTTGACTGGTCCATAACAATTGATTTAGTTGGTTAAAAATGGATTTAATTCTCAGGGCATACAATTAAAATAGATTAAGTAACTGTTTGTGCCGATAAAGCCTGTTAAGCGTTTGTTAAGCAGCAACAGCACCGCCTGATTTAATTGTATACCCAATAAGAACTGCTTTAGATTATGGACATGGATAATAAAAACGGGTTAAAAATGTACCGCTAAAAACAAAGCTTGTGCCGATGAACGGGTTTTATTGTTTAATTACGGGGCAGGCCATGGTATTCTTTTTTCCTATTCTGTACACAAGCCCGATAGTTGTGCTATGGTAATGATCGTTTTTAGCCGGATTAACGGATTGACTGAAACCATCCAGATAATCAGTAAAACTCAGGCGGTAGGCTGATTCTGCAGTAACTGCAAAACGTGAAGACAGGTTATACCGCACACCCACACCCACCGGTAATACTGGTATGAAGCGGGGTAATTGTTTTTGCTGGTCTTGCAATAAACCTTGTGCCACGGCAGATTCACTGTTGAAATATTCGGCATTCATATTACTCCAGTCTCGTTTAATATTTAAATAGCTAAACCCTGCTCCGGCAAAAATATAAGGCGCTAAACCCTTGTCTGCATAATTACGTGCTAAAGGATTCCATACGAGCTGGCCAGTTAATTCAATAAGAGGAGTGCTGAAGTTAAAACTACGTTCCTGCCGGTATTCGGGGTGAGAATAAAGCGCTTCATTGCCTCTCAGTTTTGAAAAAAACAAATTCCCTCTTACTAAAAACGAAGCATTTAAAATTTTACCGCCATTAATACCAATGCTATTCGTCCATGTTTTAAAAGAACCCAGCGCAGCAGGTGTTAAATCTCCCTGATAAATAAAGGGGCCGGTTTGAACACCAATTTCATATTGCTGTTGATTGATTTGAGATTGTACTGGTAAGGTTATGCTGCTGCAGATAACCCAACCCATAAAAAACTGGATGGTTATTTTCATAATAAGTGTTTGCAAGTGTTGTTATCAACACCCGGATGATGAAATGCTGCAGTAGTATTTGGAAAGTGGGATAAGGAGAAAAGGTTGTATGGTGGGTACGTTTCGGGGTATCAGTTATTAGAAGCCCCGTTATCAATCCAACAGAGTATGGTATTTTTTTGTGCAGTAGTTAGGGTACTGTTTTGTGGCATACTGCCATTGGCTACAGATGTCCTGATGAGCGTTCTGGCATTAAATACCTGTGTATAGGTAATTAACTCACCGGGGCCACGGGTGCTGCCGCTGCCATGGCAACCGGCGTTTGCATTACAACTGGTTTGCAGCAGCGGACTTACATCAGCCGCATAAGATTTTGTAGTGCCGCCGCAATCTGCTGTTGTGGTATTGCTGTTTTTGCTGCATCCTGTTATTATTAATAATAACATTACTAAAGAAAAACTGTGTCTTCTCATGATTTGGTATTTATAAGTCAGAAATTATTTGTTAAAGTAACAGCACCCGAATATGGGTGAGTGTAAAAAAAAGAAAGAAAAGCAGGATTTAGAATTGTACCATAGGCTGATGTGCGTGTATAGACCGGTCAAACACTGCAAGGTTTAGTGAAGCAAAAAATATACCGGTCAATAGTTCATATGTGCCGGTGAAAGCAGATTTAACCTTTTTTCCAATTAACAATAAAGCTGGTATAAGTTTCACTAACCGGCAGCTCAATACCAGAAGCCAGTTTTACTTTACGGTTATGAATGGATTTTACCCTGCCATTGGCCACTATATAACTGCGGTGAATACGGCTGAAACGGGAGGCCGGCAGTTTTTCCAACACCCCTTTCAAGGTCATAAGAGTTAAAACAGGTTTGCCCTGTTGCAGGTGTATTTTAATATAATCTTCCAGGCTTTCTATATAGTCAATTTCTGAAAGCAAAATTTTCAGCATCCGGTATTCAGAATAAACAAAAAGACATTCTTCATTGGGCAGGTCCTGCTTATTTTTATAAGCAAAATAATCAGCTGCTTTGGCAACAGCCCTCGAGAACCGCTCAAAACTTATAGGTTTCAATAAATAATCAACCGCATCCAGTTCAAACCCATCAATGGCATAGTTGTTATATGCCGTGGTAAAAATAATCATCGGCTTTCTGGTAAGCGACCGAACAAGATCAAGGCCTGTAATATCTGGCATATTAATATCAATAAACAACAAGTCAACAGGATGATCACCCAGATATTCAGCCCCGGTAATAGCATCTTCAAAAGTTTCTATAAGCTGTAATTGCCTGCACTGGTCAATATACTCTTTTATCAGTGCCAGCGCCAGCGGTTCATCATCTATTGCAATACATCTTATGGGCATATTTCTCTTAAAACTGTAAAGTTAACTGAACTGTAAAGAAACCATTTTGCGTATTTATATCAAGCAGGTGTTTATTAAAGTACAAATATTGTAAACGTTGCCGGGCATTTTCTATTCCTGTTCCGGTTCTTTCTGTCATCTTTTTTGATTCAAACAGCCGGTTCTTGCAGTAGAATGTGGTATTAAACTCGTCAGTAATTAATTTTATAACTATTGTTGACGGTTCGTGGTTACTGGTTCCGTATTTAAACGCATTTTCAATAAAGCTCATTAACAGTAAAGGAGCAATTTGCTTATCTGTTGTAGAACCACTCAGTTCCAGCTGAACGGTTGTTTTTTCTCCCAACCGTAATTTTTGAAGATCTATGTAATCTTTTATACAGCTGATTTCACTGTCCAGCGATACAAAATCGGCTTTCACCTCATCAGTTATATACCGCATAATATTAGACAGTTTCAAAATTCCCTCAGCAGCCCGTTCATTACGGGTTATTACCAGCGAATAAATATTATTAAGTGTATTAAACAAAAAATGCGGATTCACCTGTGCCTTTAAAAAGGAGAGCTCAGCATTTGCCTTATCCGCTTCGGCCTGTATTGCTTTCTTTTCAGTAAGGCGCCACTGACGGGCCAGTGTCATAGCGGTACTTAAAGACCATGCTGTAATAAAGAGTACAATACTCACAATATCTGTTTGCCTGGGCCGGTTTGGTTCATTACGTACCGGTGGTGGTGGTCTATCAGCAAAAGGAGGTGGTGGTCCTCCGCCACGCATTTGAATATTGGTATGACCCACCAGATTATCAAACGGCTTCAAATAGAAAACAACCATTAAAAAAGCCAATATAATAATTGCATAAACCACAACTTTACCTTTAAAGTATAAAGCAGGTATCAGCACATAAATATTAAAGTAAAAAACAAACAGATATACCATGCAAAAAAATAAAAAAGGGCCTGAAATAGTAAGCTGCAGTGCATCGTTTAAGTTGGCCGGTGCATGTAAAAAACTCAATACCAGGCTAAAGAAAAAAATCCAGCCAGTGATATGCGCTAATATAATTAACAGCCTGTTTCTCATGTTATGGTGCAAAGGAATATCATTAAAGTTAAATTAATACCGTTAGCCGATGAAAGCCACTGTTGTATGGATGAAAAACTATTTATCCCCCCTCTTGTTGAAAACTCTTGTCGCGGCATAAAACCATTTCATTACATTTGCCCCGAATTCGGTTCCCGCCCCCGCGGGATTAAAAGGGAAGCCGGTGTAAGTCCGGCGCTATCCCCGTAGCTGTAATTCCGCTGTTAAGCACAAACTTTTGAACAACTGCATCCACTGTCGGTATTCATAAATACAAACGATGGGAAGGAGGTTCAAAAGGCGGAAAAGCCAGAAGACCTGCCAGTTCACAGTAAACATTCATTTTGCTTTCGGGTGAAAGGCAGGAGATGTATCAGCTTGATCGCTTTTATATTTCTATCTCTTTTATTTTCCTGGAAGCAGTCACCAAAAAAAATTTTCACCAACATGAAAAAATTATTTTTTGCTGTGGCTGCCATTACTATCAGCAGCTCACTATCGGCCCAAAAAGACACCAGTTTTAAAACCTTAGATGATGTGGTTATTACAGCCACCAAGTTTCCCAAAAAACAAAGCGAAACCGGAAAAGTACTTACTGTTATCAGTCGCCAGCAATTAGAAAGAAGCAGCGGTAAAGATCTCTCTCAGTTACTAAACGAACAAACAGGCATTGTAATTAACGGAGCCACCAGCAACCCGGGTAAAGACAAATCCGTTTTTTTAAGAGGCGCTAAATCTGATTACACTGTAATTCTTATTGATGGCGTTCCGGTAACCGATCCCTCTGGCGTGGGTGGTGCGTTTGATTTGCGTCTCTTGCCAATAGACCAGATAGAGCGTATTGAAATTTTAAAAGGCAGCCAGTCTACCTTATATGGCAGCGATGCAATTGCGGGTGTTATCAATATTATTACCAAAAAAGCTGGTGCTAAAAAAACAGGTGCCACAGGCATGCTTTCTTACGGCAGCATGAATACCTTTAAAGCCAACGCTGCTGTTAACGGCGCCACCAGTGTATTAGATTATAATATTGGCTACACATATTTCAATACCAAAGGCATCAGTGAGGCGACTGATAAAACAGGCAATGCTAATTTTGATAAAGACGGGTACCAACAAAATGCTGTTAATATTAACCTGGGCATTAAAGCCACTAATAAATTAAAAATAAGCCCCTACCTGCGTACTGCTGATTATAAAGGTAATTATGATGCAGATGCTTTTACTGACGGCAATGGCAAATACGAATCAGATTTTTTAAATACCGGCGTCAATACACAATACCAATTGGCAAAAGGCAGTATCAGTGCTTTGTATGGTTACTCTAAAACCAACCGTGTATTTAAGAGCGGTTTTGGCGATTACAATTTTAAAGGCAGGTTTAACAATGCTGAAGTATTTTTTAATTACGATTTACATAAACACCTTCAACTGCTTACAGGCATCAACTACCAGCAGTTAAAAATGCTGGATACCAATGCCACCCCTAAAAACCCAACGGTAAACTTTGTAAGCCCTTATGTTTCTTTCTATCTCAGAAACCTGCATGGCTTTAATGTAGAATTGGGTGGCCGTTACAACAACCACTCAAAATACGGCAGCACATTTACCTACAGCTTTAACCCTTCTTACCTGGTAAATAAAAACACCCAATTGTTTTTTAATTACTCAACAGGTTTTAAAGCCCCTACTCTTTCACAACTATATGGGCAATGGGGCAGCAACCTTAACCTGAAGCCAGAAAAAAGCAGCAGTGTTGAAGCAGGTGTAAAAGCCGATCTTTCAAAAAACAAAGTAAGCTTGCGTGTAGTGGCCTTTAACCGCACTATTAAAGATGCCATTACCTACGGACCCGCCTTCAGCTATATTAATCAGGATAAACAACACGATAAGGGTTTTGAAATAGAACCCACTTTTATAGTTAATAAAAACATAAACGTACGCACCAGCTACGCATTTGTTGATGGACAAATTATTACAAAGAAAAGCGGTAAAGACACCAGCTATTATAATCTCATTCGCCGCCCTAAACACAGCATTGGTATTAATATAGGCATACAGGCTACAGATAAATTGTTTATCAGTACCAACTTAAAAACCTTCAGCAAGCGTAAAGATGTATTTTACAACCCTGCCAATTTTTATGTAGCAGAAGAAGTAAACCTGAAAGCCTATGCCCTTTGGGATGTGTATGCAGAATATGCTGCCTACAAAAACAACCTGGTGATTTTTGCAGATGCAAAAAACATTACCAACAGCAAGTTTACAGAAGTGTATGGTTATAATACTTTAGGTTTTACTATTCAAACAGGTATCCGTTTTAAATTTTAAATCAACAATAAAACAATTCATATGAGTTTGCAAAAAATAAACCCCCGTTTTGCCGTGCTTGCCATTATTATGGTGGTGGTGGCGGCCATGCGCATACCTAATGCAGCTGCATTAACACCATGGAGCAATTTTACACCCATTGGTGCTATGGGCCTTTTTGGTGGTGCCTATTTTTCAAACAAATGGAAAGCCTTTGCCTTTCCGTTACTAACCTTATTGCTCAGTGATCTGGTGATTAATATTTTTGTGTACAATGGCCAATATGGTATCATGTACAGCAGCTGGTATTGGGTATATGGTGGTTTTGTAGCCATTGTAATACTCGGCCGCTTACTATTAAAAAAAATAAAGCCGTTAAAACTGTTGTTTACCGGCGCCACCGCCACATTGGTATATTGGTTAATTGTAGACTTTGGCACCTTCCTGGTGGGTTGCACCAATATTGTTACCGGAGAGCAAATGGATCATAGCTTCAGCAGCCTGGTAAAATGCTATGCACAAGGGGCGCCTTATATGAAAAACTTTTTCTTAGGCACCATTGTTTACAGCGGCATTATGTTTGGCGCTTTTGAGTGGATGAAAACAAAATATACCAGCCTGCATTTAAAAACGGTTTAATTATTTTGTAACCAGCAGCAGTACGCTGTTCAGCTTCTGTTGCGTCGCACACTTGTACCGAAGACAGTTAATGGTGCATGGTTTATAGTAAATGGTATTTGCATTTGACCATTAGCTATTGACCATGAACATACATTAGCACAAGTGTGCGACGCAACAATGTTTAACCGGAGTTACCG
>JANRMC010000071.1:0-7029 GCA_033761915.1 Flavihumibacter sp. | reverse complement strand
CGGTTTTTTTTTTTTTTTAACAACGTAACCGGAAACAAAAAAAAATTAAACGTTTGCCGCTTTATTTTTTTTTTCCGGTTACCGGCTGTGGTGCATCGGGAAACTTTTTTGCGTCGAAAATTTGGGCTGATGGGTGCGACGCAACAATGTTTAAACGGAGTTACTGAGGCTGGTTACAAAAATTCAAATCCTATATCGCGGCGAAAATACATGTCTTCAAAACTTATTTGCCCCAACACGTCTTTTGATTTATTAACGGCATCTGCAACAGAGTCTCCGTAAGAAGTTACACAAAGCACCCGGCCACCATTGGTAAGTATGGCATCGTATGCTTTTTTGGTACCTGCATGAAAAATAAGACTGTCGGGTGTTGCCGCATCAAGACCTGTTATTTCAAAACCCTTTTCATAATCGCCGGGGTAACCACCGCTAACTGCCACTACGGTGCAGGCATAGCGCTCATCGCAGGTTACTGTAACCGTGTCTAATTTTTTTTCTGCGGCGGCTTTTAATAATGTTACCAGATCGTTCTTTAAACGGGGCATCACCACTTCTGTTTCGGGGTCGCCCATGCGGCAATTGTATTCTATAACAAAGGGATCTTCGCCTACTTTAATTAAACCAAAAAATACAAAGCCGGTATAGTTTATCTGCTCTTTATAAATACCGTTAATAGTGGGTTTTATCACCTGCTCTTCCACCTTTTTCATAAACTCATCATCAGCAAAAGGTACCGGGCTTACGGCGCCCATGCCGCCGGTGTTTAAGCCGGTATCGCCCACGCCTATTCTTTTATAATCTTTTGCATCGGGCAGCAACACATAATTTTTTCCATCGGTTAATGCAAACACACTCATTTCTATGCCGCTTAAAAAATCTTCCACCACTACTTTTTTACTGGCCTCTCCAAACTTGTTTTGTTGTATCATCAGTTCAAACTCAGCCAGTGCTTCAACATGGTTATTGCATATCAGCACTCCTTTACCAGCAGCCAACCCATCTGCCTTTAATACAATGGGCAATGCATGTTTGGCAATGTATTGTACGCCTTCTTCATAATTATCTGTGCTGAATTCTTGATACCCTGCTGTGGGAATATTGTGCCGCTGCATAAATGCTTTGGCAAAAGCTTTACTGCCTTCTAACTGGGCACCATAAGCCGATGGGCCAATAACCGGTATAGCAGCGGTAGTAACATCGGCCGCAAAAATATCTGTAATGCCATTTACCAACGGGTCTTCCGGACCTACCACCACCATACCAATGGATTCCTCCACACAAAACTTTTTTACCTCAGCAAAATCATTGGCCGAAGAAAGGTTAATATTAGTACCACATTGTGCAGTGCCGGCATTACCCGGTGCAATAAATAGTTGTGTGCATTGGTTGCTTTGAGAAAGTTTCCATGCCAGTGCATGTTCTCTGCCACCTGAGCCCAGTAAGAGAATCTTCATAAATGCCTGTTGATTTAACGGTGCAAATCTCGGTAATCAACCCTGCATTGTAAATTTTAATTTACATACGTACACCTGCACCCTTATTTTATTCAACATATTTTTTTTCTGGTAAGCGTTTGGCAACAAAAAGATATAAGATGATAAATGCAGCCAGTATTCCTATAAACAGCCAATAGTAAGAAGCCCCGGTAAATCTTGAAAAGAATCCGCCACTTACAATATTACCGTTTACAAGACTTACAAAATAATTACCCACAGAAATACCCAAGAGGTACAAAGCACTCATGGTGCTCTTCATTGACTTTGGAGAATGTGTATATGCATACTCTAAACAAGTTACTGACACCAGTATTTCTGATGCAGCTAAAACGACGTATGCCAATATTTGCCACCATACAGAAGGCCGGCCACCGGCATCAATACTTTCCTGCAAAGAAGCAATAATTACAAAACAAACACCTACCAAAACCAGGCCTGTCCCAATTTTTCGTAGTGGTGTAATCCGCAAACCTCTCTTTTCAAGCCATGGTATCAGAAAAGAATTGAAAACCGGTATCAGCAATACCAAAAACAAAGGGTTAATAAAATTAATTTGCTGGGGCAGAATTTTAATACTTCCTGCAATGGTTAAGTCCAGTTTATCAGCCTGCAATACCCATTCAGAAAGGTTTTGATCCCACAGGGCCCAGAAAACCGGCGTAAAAGCAAATACAGCCAGTATGCGGTAAACAGCTTTAACCCCATCAATGGCTGCGGCTGAATATTTTTCTGCTACCGCATCCCATAACTTTTGACCCGGCGCACGGTTAAACAATTTTTGTAACGCATATATAGAAACAGAAACAAAGTTTTCTTTCTTAATACCAGAAGGCGGTACCCGTATGTATTTTTTTCTGCCCAGCCAGAATACAACAGTAGCTATTGCCATTAATATGCCGGGCACACCAAATGCCACTTCTGCACCATATTTCTCATACAATACCGGTATCAGAAGCGGAGCCAATGTACCACCGGTATTAATGCTCATATAAAACCAGCCAAATGCTTTTGACAGCATGTGTTGATTGGTATGATCAAACTGGTCTCCCACATTGGCTGAAACGCAGGATTTAATACCACCGGCGCAACAGGCAATTATTATTAACCCGCTTTGAAAAACATTAAAATTACTGCCGGCAACCGATAATATCAGGTGCCCTATTGTATACAATATAGATACATATAATATCACGCGGTACTTACCAAAAAACCAATCCGCTACAATGCCCCCTACCATTGGCATAAAATACGCCAGTGTTACAAACAGGTGCGACATTTCATTGGCTCTTGCATTGGCCACAGTATCTAATGAAGGATCTTTTGTGGGGTTAAAGAAAAAAAATGCCAGATAGGTAACCATAATAGAACGCAAGCCATAAAAACTAAACCGCTCTGCAATTTCATTACCAATAATATAAGGAATAGCAGCAGGTAGTTTGGCCTTGGGGTTATTCTGCAGTGTTTCTGTTGCGGGCATAGAAATTATTTAAAAGATTTAAAGATAAAAGAAAAAGAGTTCTGACAGCCAAATATCAATTTTTACTATCTTTCTTCGTCAAACTAAAACCCGCATTATGTCTGAAAACAAATTTCAACCATTTGTTAAGCCAGAGCAGCAAATGGCCGAACTCACTGTAAAATCAATTTTACTGGGCAGTTTGTTTGGTGTTATTTTCGGTGCTGCCACTGTTTATCTTGCTTTAAAAGCCGGTCTTACAGTATCCGCTTCTATTCCCATTGCAGTTATTGCCATTACACTGGGCCGGCGGTTTTTTAAAACTACTATTTTAGAAAACAATATTATTCAAACCACCGGTAGTGCCGGTGAAAGTATTGCAGCCGGTGTGGCTTTTACCTTGCCGGGTTTTTTGTTTCTCTCTTCTCCCGACAGCAGTAAATACTTTGAATACCTCACCATTTTAGTATTAGCTATTGTGGGTGGCTTATTGGGTACTTTATTAATGATACCCTTAAGAAAAGCATTAATAGTAAACGAGCATGGCAACCTGCCCTACCCCGAGGGCACTGCCTGCGGCGATGTATTAAAAGCTGGTGAAAAAGGCGGCGACTTTGCACGAACTGCTTTCTGGGGTTTGGGTGTGGCCTTTTTATATGCCTTATTGCAAAAAGTATTGCATGTAATTGCAGAAGTGCCTTATATGGCCACTAAACAAATCAATAAATTTTTTCCCTCTGCGAAAGTAAGCGGAGAGATAACCCCGGAATATTTAGGGGTGGGTTATATAATTGGCCCACGCATTGCCGGTGTACTGGTAGCAGGTGGTGTATTAAGCTGGCTGGTATTTATTCCTTTATTAGCAACACTGGTGCCATCAGATATCATAGCCACACAACTGGTAAAGCTGGGTTACCTGACAGACATTACAAAAGATGGCGGCAAAGGTGGTTGGAATGCAGCCACACATACCTTTAATGATTATTCTGCAGCTATCTACTACGCTTTTATACGCCAGATAGGTGCAGGTGCTGTTGCTGCAGGCGGTATTATTACATTAATAAAAACTATACCCACCATTATTAAATCAGTAAGGGGCAGTCTGGCTTCTTTAAAAAATAAAGCCGCCGATGGAACTGTAAGCACTTTAAGAACAGAAAAAGATCTTAGCTTAAAAGTAGTAGGTATTGGCAGCCTTGCACTAATTGCCATTATTGCTTTATTACCCAATATGCCGGGCGATGGTATTGGCCAACGTTTACTCATTGGCATATTGGTGGTTTTGTTTGGCGCTTTGTTTGTTACCGTTTCCTCAAGAATTGTAGGACTTATTGGCTCATCCAACAACCCCATCAGCGGCATGACCATTGCCACTGTAATGGGTACCAGTTTAATTTTTTTAAGTGTGGGCTGGAGCGGTAAAGCCTATGAACCCATGGTGCTGGTGGTAGGTGGTATGATTTGTATTGCAGCCGCCAATGCCGGTGCCACCTCGCAGGATTTGAAAAGTGGTTATATAGTAGGTGCCACACCCCGCAACCAGCAAATTGCGTTATTTGTGGGTGCCATTGTTTCGTCTGTTGTAATTGGTTTAACCATTAAGTTTTTAGATAAGCCCACTGCAGAAATGGTAAGCCAGGGTGTTAACCATGCTATTGGTACAGAAAAATACCCTGCCCCACAAGCCACTTTAATGGCTACACTTATCAAAGGCATCTTATCTCAAAACCTGGATTGGCAATATGTATTTGTTGGAGTGTTTGTGGCTATAGTAATGGAGTTGTGCGGTATTAAATCCCTCAGCTTTGCTGTAGGTGCTTACCTGCCACTTTCTACCACACTGCCTATTTTTGTTGGTGGTGCCATACGTGGTATTGTTGAGTGGAAACAGAAAAAAGATAAAGTAAGCCTGAGCGCAGAAGAAGAAGAACTGAGTAAAGGCAGTTTGTTTGCAACAGGCCTGGTAGCGGGTGGCGCCGTGGCCGGTGTGGTTATTGCATTTTTAAGTGGCACTGCCGGTGGCGAAAAGTTTTTAAACGCTGTTAATTTAGAACACGGGCTTGCTGGCAGTTTGGGTAATGCCGGTTACTATTTACTGGGCTTGGTATTTTTTATAGCAATGGGTTTTATTTTATATAAAACAGCCTTGCAAAAAAATAAAGAAAGTTTATAACCATTAAGCCCCGTATATAAACGGGGCTTTTTTATGCTGTTACCAACTTCTGTTTTTCATAGCAGCAGAGGTTTCGTCGCACACTTCAGCAATGGTAAAAGGCATGGGGCATAAGGTTTAAGTACCTGCACCCTATGCCTTTTTGCTTATACCTATTATACTGTACAAGTGTGCGACGCAACGGCTGCTGCCACCAGTACCACTGCCCGGCCCAAAAAACAGTTAAAAACAGTTAACACCACACTATTGGCTTTATACTTGCGTTTGCCTGTTAAACATTTTAATTTGAAAGCCGTATACACTGCCATTGCCTGTATGTTTATTGTTGCCGCACAAACCGCCACCGCGCAAACCATTACTGGTGCCTGGCGTGGAAAAATTAAAAATAGTAATGTTGAATTAAAGATTGTTAAAAGCGGCGATAGCCTGGTGGGCAAAGCGTACTACTACACATCAAAAAACAATTACAAAAGTTATAGTATTAAAGGCTATTTTGATGGCGCCACCAATGATGTGGTGTGGTGGGATGATATGTTGCTGGAAGAAAAACAAAGTAAGCTGCTGAGTGGTAATTTACCAGCTGCTGCTTATTTAAATGTAGCAGACTTTAATTGCCCCGGCGATGATGAAATGTTATTAGATGGCAGCAGCACCGTAAAAACAGACCGCAACAGCAACCGCGTTAATCTGCACCTGCAAAAAATAAATAACCCCATTTTTACTGACGACTGGGATTTTGTAATTGACAATTATACCGTTGGCGCCAACGATCCTTATATTATTGATAGTATTGCCACACTTACCGGCGCCACCAAACCAATACCAGAAGAAGTGGTGGCTACCGCACCGGCCATTATTACCAAACCCAGTCCACCGATTGCACCACCTGTTGTTATTGCACCACCAGTAGTTACCGGCAATAACAGTACTATTGAAAAATTTAATAAGCGCACCAAAGATTTGCAAACGGTAATACCTGTTACAGGCAATAGTATTGAGTTGCAGTTTTATGATAATGCAGCCATTGATGGCGATTCTATTGCTATTTTCTTAAATGGTAAACTGGTAAGAGAACACATCCTGTTATCGGGGCAGGCCCAAACTATAAAATTAAATGCTGCTGATTTGGAAGAAGATAATGAACTGGTGATGGTGGCAGAAAACCTGGGTACTATACCACCCAATACTTCTTATATGGTGGCTATTGTGGGTACTAAAAAGTATGAAGCCCGTTTATTTGCCAATGAAAACAGCAGTGCTTTAATACGGCTGGTAAAACCTAAGTAA
Organism: Flavihumibacter sp.; assembly: GCA_033761915.1. Classification (GTDB taxonomy): domain Bacteria; phylum Bacteroidota; class Bacteroidia; order Chitinophagales; family Chitinophagaceae; genus JACMLD01. Next base: position 617 of record JANRMC010000071.1, on the reverse strand, counting down.
CATAATGGTGGGTCACCTCAAAAGGGTGGCTCACCATTATGTTATTGTACTTCGATTTTTGATGCAGGCCACTTAGTTTTATAATAATAATTTACCTGCTCTTGGTGTACTTTAATAAAGTTGTCTTTACTTTCAAAAAAAACGAGTACTTCTTCTTGCTTAACTAAACTGTTCTCATTTTTAATTATGGCAGCGTAAGAAGAGTAGGGATAAGTAGCAAAATCTTTTACTATCATATGTTTTTCCGCATTGGCATTTACATACACAATCGCCTGTTGTAAATACCCATCGCCTTGTATATTTACTCTTTTAAAAGGTTTTTGAAACAGACCCCCGCTGCGGTTGTATTTATTTTTTATGTAATTAGTATATGATACGAGAAAACTGTTAACCTGTCGTTCCAGCATTACATCAATAGCAGTGTTCCTTTCTTTATCTAATAAAAATTGCTTTTGTGAAACTGTCCTTTCTTCAATTGGCCTCTCTAAAACTATAGTCTCAATTTCTTGAACGTGTTTAATTTTAATAATAAAATGACAATGATTTTTTAAAAGACAATATGCCCAGCAATCGACAAAAGGAGAAATAAAATCTTTAAACCTTTTTAAGAGCACATC
>JANRMC010000070.1:0-8235 GCA_033761915.1 Flavihumibacter sp. | reverse complement strand
AGTAAAAAAGAAATTATTGGACACCTCATTGACAGTGCTACAAACAATCACCAACGTTTTGTGCGTGGACAATTTGAAGACAGCCCCAAAATTGCATACGACCAAAATAGATGGAACAAGTATAATTTTTACCAGCAAATTGACGGACAGCAAATAATCGACTTTTGGACTGTATATAACAGGCAAATTCTTGAATTAATTAGACGAATACCGAATGAAAACTTGAAACTTGTTTGCCATGTTGGCGACAAATTTTTGACCCTTGACTTTCTCATTAACGATTATGTTGAACACTTGGAACATCATTTAAAACAAGTTGTTTCATACTGACATATTATTGTTTTTTATTTCTCCGCAGAGTTTCTACCAACAACAAATGCTGTTAACAAAAACAATTACCGGCATTAACATTTGTTTCACCTGTTTCAGTTAACAATTTTATTTAATAACTACGGCCCGCTTGCGTAGCCCTTTTGAAATGCTGATACTATTTTTACATTCACTGGTTCTTTTTAATCGATCCAATACTTTTCCGCAAAATTAAGCGTTACAACCTGCGTATCCCTAATAGGAAACCCTTATAAACCTTACCGCTAACCCAATTTTGTACCCGTAGTAAACCAACACCAACATGGGCGCATCCCTTACTGCACGGCTATGGCCATTAATAAACTTCTTTAAGAAATTTATTAATGCAGGTACTTTACCCGGCACCCGGAAAATTGATACCATGCGGGCACACTCGTTTAACGTGTTAAACCTGGCAGGTTTATTAATATTACTGATCAATGCGGCTTTCCTTCTTTTTGATAACTCTGGCAGCAGCCGCTTACAATTTGTAGTATGTAACTTATGTCCCTGCATTATTTGCCTGTTGCTTTGGTGGTTAATGTATAAAGGCAAAACCACGGTGGCTTATCTTATTGGCTTAACCGTTTTTCCGGCCATTCTCTTTTTAATGAATATTTTTTTAGCCGACCGTGCCGTGATGTATTTTCAGATTGTATTTATCATTTGTATCTTTTATTTTTTTGATTCTTATTATATCATTATTCCCACATCGCTGCTATCGCTTAGCTATTTTACTTACGGCATTTATTACCTGCTGGAAGAACACAGCCATATGCAACACCGCCATATACAGGACTATGAAATGCTGAGTTATGCCTGTGCCCTGCTGCTGTTTTATTTTATTATGTACTTTTTAACGGCACGCATTAAAACCTCTCAAAAACAAATTACCCGCCAGCATAAAGAATTGAGAAGAATGAATGAAGAGCTGAAGCAGAAAAGTTTACTGCTGGAAGAAAGAAACCAGGTGCTGAACAAAGTATTTTCTATAGTAAGTCACGATCTCCGTTCTCCTATTGAAGGATTGAAAATGATTATGAAATCGTCTAAAACGGAAGAGGAAATACTAAATACCATGAAAGATATTTTACCCGATTTTAAAAAGGAGCTGGTAAAAATGTCGAACCTTTTTGAAAACCTCATTAGTTGGGCCAAGCTGGAAATTAATGAAAGCGGATTTACCATTAAAGAAGTGGATGTAAACCTGGTAACCAATAAGGTTATTAACCTGATGCGGTTTCCGGCTGCCAATAAAAATATTACCATTAAAAAAACTATTACAAGAGATTTAAAGTGCATGGCCGACTCCAATGTGCTTGAAATTGTTTTGCGCAACCTGGTATCGAACGCTATAAAATTTACCAACGAGGGCGGCACCGTAACCATTAAAGCTCATAGTAAACTGGAGGTTTTGTTTTTGCAGGTTTGCGATACCGGCATTGGGATGGATGATGAAACGATATTAAATGTAATGCAAAAAGAGTTTTACACTACCGAAGGTACCCACCAGGAAATGGGCACCGGCCTTGGCCTGATGATTTGCCGCGACCTTGTAAAAACACTGCAGGGTAATATGAGTATTAAAAGTATAAAAGCAGAAGGTACCTGTGTAAATATTCAGTTGCCGGTTACCAATGCCATTACCAATACCCCGGCAGATGGCCTGCCACAAAAACTAATGAAGCGGTTTTTAAAAATTGCCTGACCAATTATAATTGCTACATAGAGCGCTGCTGCGTAAGAGGGCAACTCAATATTGCTAAAATACCATATAAAGGGTATGCGGCCACGCATCCCTTTTTTGTTTCTTTACCAAAACAACGGTATGAAAAAAATAATTGTACTGGTACTACTGGTAACAGCACAGCAAGCTTACAGCCAATGCGAGCCGGTATCGCTTTTTAATTTAGATTTATTCATTACACAAGGAGGCGGTGGTTTAAAATATGTAAAGTTTGCCTTTACCAAAATAGCAGAAGATTCTGCCGAAGTAACCTTTGCCAATTGCAAATGGGACAGCACGGGTAAATGTTATGCCTACAAAGAGTATGCTATTGCCAGCAAAAAAAATGAGCGTTACTGGCGCTATGCCTGTTTTGAAAGAGCGCAATACGAAAAACTAAAATCAGAAATACTGGCTAAATCAGAAAAAAAAGAACAAGGCACCGCCACTTACTATATGTACGATAAAAAAATGCTGGTTAATTTTATTGAGCAGGATTTACCCGCCAATGCCTGTGGCTTAAAACAACAATACTTTATTGAATTTTTACGGCAGTAACAGCCCTGCAAAAGCTTTTGTATTTAATTGTATCTTCATAGTGGCTTAGAAAAATTAGTGGCAGCCACTACATGCGCAAAACCTTATTCATACTGTTTGTTGGGTTATGGCAACAAGCAGCTGCACAAAACCAATGGCAGTTTACCGGCAACTTTAATGCAGGCGCCAATATTACTTTTAACTACGGCAAGGGGCAAAAATTTCCTGGGCTTAAAGTATTTGCCGGGTTCAGTGCCAATAGCATTTACAAAAACCATTTGATGGTTAACTATGGCCCCTCGCTCAGTATTTATACAAAAGCGCTGGGGGCTAATCTAAATCCGCTTGTTTCAGATGTACAGGTTGATTTCTCCAATTCTTTCAGCTTTGGTTATAGCTGGGGCCACACACTTTCTTACACAAAATTTTTCAGAACCATTAATACCGGCGCTTACTACAATATGGCTTTTTCTAAAGCATACACTGCCTTATTCAGCACCAATTTTATTCTGAATAATAATAAAAGAAATCAAACAGTAGGCAGTTTTAGCTTCTCTGCCCCGGGCATTACCATTAATTATTACAACGATGGGGCTTTCCCATTTGATAAACTACCTGTGGCTGATAACTTTGACCGCTGGTGGACCGGTGGCTTTGGTATTTTTATTCATAACCGCAACAACTATAATTATACGGAACTGAGTTTTGATCAGTTTACGGGTTATGCACCGTTGTTGTATGAAGTATCTACACTATTGGGCATTAATTTACCTTCTTACGATACCAGCCGCAACAACAATGGAAAAATACCTCCATCCTTCAATACCTCTGCGTACAATATAAAAATCTATCTGGGCCGTGGTTATGCCGTTGATGCCGGTGCCATTGGTGGGTTGCGCAGCGGCAGCAGTGGCAAAGTTTGGGGCCTGCAGGATATTATTCATATGAAAGGTGGTTTTGCCCTGCACCCCAATTATGATATGACGCGTTTTTACTTTGGTGGCACTTATAACCATTTTACTTCTGTTAAATTCAAATAAAATGAAGCGCTTTATAAAATCATTGCTTTTGTGCTTAATAATACTGCAATACTTTTCTTGCAGCCAAACCCGAAAAGCCTTTTCTTACGAAAATGATATTGCCGCTAACGATAGCCTGTTTTACCCACTGCCGGAAGCTATTGCGGCATTAAGCAATCAGGCTGCAGACAGTATTACTTCCATACACTTTTATAAAACAGCTTTTGATGAGCGACTGGTAGAACGTAATAATATTCTGGAACGTTCTTTAATGAATACTGAAAGCCGGCAACCGTATGCAGACTATAAACAAGTAATTGGTACCAGCCAGCATTTATACCTGGCTGTTTTAGAAACAGCACCGCAAAACACCCGGGCCTGTGTATTCTTTTCTATTAAGTATAATGAAGATGAGGAATGCATTGGTTTTGGTCCTGCTTACCTTGGCCGGGTAGATAAGAGTCTTGATAAAATTGAATTCAGAATTGCCTTGCATCCTAAACGCACCAAAAATGGTTTGTTTTATTACACCACCAAAGGCGCACCGGCAAAAGCTATTAACAAAACAAAGGGCTTTAAACTTTTATTCTTAAGCAAGGCAACAGAAAACGAAAGCATACTGGTAGAACGCATCTTAAATGAAACGCCTAATAAAATAAGCGGCAAAAAAACTTTAGTTATTCCGGTGGCGGCAACCTTTAAAGAAAGTACAGCTCTTTTATTTACCATTAACCAATAATTATGGCAACTAAAAAAAATACACCCCGTAAAAAAAAGACTAAAAAGAAAGCAGTAAAAAAAGGTGTTGCTGCAGGTTTGGTTAGCTGCACCTGCAAAAAAGCCCGCAATGGCAGTTATTACTGCTTTAAAAAAGTAGATGGGTTGTGGGTGGAATGTCGCGGCCCTTTTGCCACCTTAAAAGAATGCCGCGATATTACCGGCGGCCGCTGTTAAATTGGTTGTTCAAAACACAACAATTGTTATCTTTGTGCCAGATGCGTCCTGATTACCCACATAAAATATTTGGCGACAAACGCTTTAACTATTGCCTGCTGATGGAATCGCTGGCAATGGATGCGCCTTACTTTCTCTTTTAAAAACACTAAGGAGTATTACACTCCAAATTTTACCATTACCAACTGCTATTAACTGCACTGCGCTTTTGCTGCTTCTTATTTTGCAGTACAAGTGTCCGCCTCAAAAGGCGGCTTCAACGATGAAGCCACTACCGCAGTTGGGCACAAAAAAAAATTAAAAAAGAAATTAAATCAAGCTCATGTCAACAATTATTGCTGCGGCTAAACCTGCTACCAACAACACCGATTTTTTGCCACTGGAAGGCACCGATTATGTAGAGTTTTATGTAGGCAATGCCAAGCAGGCCGCACATTTCTATAAAACAGCATTTGGCTTTCAGAGTTTGGCATATGCCGGACCGGAAACCGGTATTAAAGACCGTGCAAGCTATGCCGTGCGCCAGCATAAATTAACTTTTGTATTTACCACCCCCCTGCGCAGTAACAATGAAATTGCTAATCATATTTATAAGCATGGCGATGGGGTAAAATTTTTATCGCTGCGGGTGCAAAATGCTGCCAACGCCTGGCAGGAAACCACTCAACGCGGTGCAAAAAGTTTTATGCCACCCACTGTTTTAAAAGACGATAATGGAGAAGTGGTAATGAGCGGCATACACACCTACGGAGAAACCGTGCACCTGTTTATAGACAGAAAAAATTACAACGGTGTGTTTTTACCCGGTTATAAAAAATGGGAAACTGTTTATAACCCCACAGAAACAGGGCTTCAATATGTTGACCATTGTGTGGGTAATGTGGGTTGGAACCAGATGAACAAGTGGGTACATTTTTACGAAGAAATAATGGGTTTTAAAAACATACTCTCTTTTGATGATAACGATATTTCTACAGAATACTCAGCTCTTATGAGCAAAGTAATGAGCAATGGCAACGGCTTTGTTAAGTTTCCTATTAATGAGCCTGCAGAAGGTAAAAAGAAAAGTCAGGTAGAAGAGTATTTAGAGTTTTATGATGGCGAAGGTTGCCAGCACGTGGCATTAGCCACCAACGATATTGTAAGTACCGTTACACAGTTGCAGCAACGTGGTGTTGAATTTTTAAAAGTTCCCACCACCTATTACGATGATTTGCTGGCCCGGGTAGGCCATATTGATGAAGACCTTGAACCATTAAAGCAGCTGGGTATTTTGGTAGACCGAGATGAAGAGGGCTACCTGCTGCAAATATTTACTAAACCCGTAGAAGACCGCCCCACTCTTTTCTTTGAAATTATACAGCGCAAGGGCGCCAAAAGCTTTGGCAAAGGCAATTTTAAAGCCCTTTTTGAAGCCATAGAAAGAGAGCAGGAACTGCGCGGTAATTTATAAAATAATGTTACCGGCAGCACCGCTCCGGTGGTTCCGCCGTTGCGACGCTCCGTTCAGCTATAGCACCATTTTCGGCCATACTAATACTACGCAAACCCAATACCAGCTTATTCACATTGGTGGATAAGCTGGTTTGATTTTTGCCCGGTTATTTGTGGTATTTTTAACGCTGATAATAGTAGTTTTAAGCACTAAAAAAACGCAGAAGCCGTTTTTGTATAAGATAATCCACTTATGATTAAGGCCATTTATTTTGTATTCATTTTAGCCTGCACGCATACTTTGGTGGCACAAACCAGTGCCAGTTCCTTTAATTTTATTGATTACCAGTTATCTTTTCCCAAGGTAAACGATGCCTTAAAGGCAAAAGAAGACACGCTAAAAAAACAGTTTGAAGAAAAGAAACTGAAATGGCCTGCCAAATATTTATACATCCGCTCTTTTAAGTACGATAGTAAAATGGAAGTTTGGGTAAAGCAGGAACGGGATGATGTTTACCGCCTGTTTAAAACCTATAAAGTATGTGCAATGGCAGGCAGCCTGGGCCCCAAAAGAATGGAAGGTGATTACCAGGTGCCGGAAGGCTTTTATTATATTAACGAGTTTAACCCCAAAAGCGAGTTTCATTTATCGTTAGGGCTTAATTACCCCAATGCATCTGATAAGTTACTAAGCGATTCTTTACAACCCGGTGGAGATATTTACATACACGGCAGTTGTGTTACCACGGGTTGTATACCTATTACCAACGAACAGATAGAAGAATTATATGTATTAGCGGCACTGGCAAAAAACCAGGGGCAGGATTTTATACCGGTGCACATCTTCCCCATTTCGTATCAAAACAACAAGAGCGTTGACTATCTTACCAAATACATTAAACAGTTTCCTGAGTATAAAGATTTAACCGACCGCATGCGGGATGTGTATTATTATTTTGAAAAGAATAAAGCATTACCGGTTATTTTAACCAACGCACAAGGTGAATATATTTTAGGAGAACCTTTTGTGGTTAGCACAGAAGCCCCCAAACCTGCTGAAAGAAAAATTGTAAAGAAAAAAGAAGCCACCCCTGTGGCTTTTGATGAAAAAGAACTGGTAACCAGCGTAAATAAATTACCCGTTTATCCCGGAGGCAGTGAAGGGTTCCAGACTTTTTTAAACACACTTTCTAAAGACCTTGCCAGGCTTTTACCAGAAGAGCAGGCAAAAACCTTTATTACTGTAGAATACATTGTAACCAAAGAAGGTAAAATTATTTTACCCAATGTATTAAAAGGCGCTACTAATGAAATGAATAATTTAATTATTGAGCGTTTTGAAGCAATGCCTCACTGGTCTCCGGCCATTCGTCTGGAAAAAGCGGTGCCCATTAAATTAAAGCAAACAATTTACGTAGAGTAATCTGTCAGGCTTCTTCTTTTATTACCACAAATTCCTGCTCCGTTGTTAAGGAAAAATCATATAACATTGTAATAAACGCAGGGCCGTGTTTGGCATAAAACGGCATAAAATTATCTACTCTTTCCTGTAAAGAGTTTTTAGGAAACAAGGTATTCTTTACTAATTCCAGCTGTCGCTGTTCATTGTCATATTTTCGTTTCTCGCTGCGTAATAGTTTTTGTTGCAATTGCTGTAAAGGCTTGGTGGCTTTAGCTGCTAAAGCGGCCACATGTTTTTGCAAAGTGGCATCAACGGCCACCGCCTTTTGTAAAAGCTGGTTATAAAAAGCAGCTGCCTGGTTCAACTCGCTTTCCAGAGAAAGCTTGCCATTGCTGTTTTCTTTAACCATATTGGTTAATAGTTGTGGGGCACTTAAAAAAACCTGCTCATCCGTTAAATGCAGTTTGGCAATTTTTTCAGTCCACTTCTTTTCTATTATTAAAAATGAATTACGCAGCAATAATACCGGTAATGGCACTTTATAGTATGCAAACAGATCTTTAAACTCCAACCAATAGGCCAGCTCTCCCCCGCCACCAATAAAAACAATATTGGGTAATATCATTTCCTGAAAAAGACCCCGTAAAATTACATTCGGACTAAACCGTTCCGGGTGTTGCTCCAGTTCTGTTTTTAATGCTGTTGCTGTAAACCGGATATCCGTATCCACCACCACAAAATCATCTCCGGCTTTTTCAATACGGTTGCGGATGGCATCTTTCAAATAAAACAGATTAATGGCTCTGGGTTGTGCC
>JANRMC010000069.1:0-4710 GCA_033761915.1 Flavihumibacter sp. | reverse complement strand
GATGGCCGTTTAGGGTTGGCAGCATTTCAACGGGAAAAATTTGACCTGTGCCTGCTGGATGTAATGATGCCGCATATGGATGGTTTTACACTTGCTGAAGAAATTCGTGATGTGGATCCGGATATTCCTTTGTTTTTTCTGAGTGCTAAAACAATGAAAGAAGACATTATACAGGGATATAAACTGGGAGCGGATGATTATATAACAAAACCCTTTGACAGCGAAGTATTGCTGCTGAAAATAAAAGCAATTTTAAAGCGCAATGAAGAGTTGAATAAAGAACAGGAGAATAAGGAGTATGATTTGGGCAGCTACCATTTTAACCCAAAGTTGAGAGAGCTTTCTCATAGCGGTAAAATGCAAACATTATCGCCTAAAGAAAGTGAGCTGCTCAAAATGTTATGCGAGCATATGAATGATTTATTACCCCGCGAAAAAGCGCTTAAAAAAATATGGGGCAGCGATACCTATTTTAACGGCAGAAGTATGGATGTGTACATTGCCAAGCTGCGTAAATACCTGAAGGATGATGCAACTATTGAGATTGTGAATATTCATGGCAATGGCTTCAGGCTGGTATCTCAATCTCAGGCAGATTAATTAATCTTTCTTACACTTTGTATAAAAGCGAAAGGCACCTTATGGGTGCCTTTTTGCTTGCAAAGTCTCTTGTAAATTTGTTAACAACAGTAAGTTAAAGCAATTTTTAAAACCGGCAATTGCATTTTCGACGAATGAGTGGAAGTTGACCTCAGTCAAACAGCGTATTATTGTTGTTGCCACTGGCGGGTTTCTTTTGCAAATGCTCATAGGCTTTATAAGTAACTTCTCTGCCACGGGGGGTACGTTGTAAAAATCCTTCTTGTATTAAAAAAGGTTCATATACTTCTTCCAGCGTCCCGGTTTCTTCTCCTACTGCTGTTGCAATGGTACCAATGCCTACTGGCCCACCTTTAAATTTTTCAATAATGGTTAATAAAATGCGGTTATCCATTTCATCTAAGCCGTGTTCGTCTACATTTAATGCTTTTAAAGCATGTTGTGTAATGCCTATATCAATTAAGCCATCGTTTAACACCTGTGCAAAATCTCTTACCCTTCTTAATAAACCATTAGCAATACGCGGTGTGCCACGGCTGCGTCTTGCAATTTCACCAGCAGCATCTGTGGTAATAGAGGTATTTAAAATGCCTGCTGCCCGTTCAATAATTTTTTTAAGTACTGTGGAGTTATAATATTCTAATCTTGATTTAATAGCAAAGCGGGATAGCAACGGCGCAGTTAATAAACCACTTCTGGTGGTGGCACCCACCAGCGTAAATGGATTTAAATTGAGTTGTATACTTCTGGCATTGGGTCCGCTGTCAATCATAATATCAATACGGTAGTCTTCCATAGCGGCATACAGGTATTCTTCCACCACGGTGCTTAACCGGTGAATTTCGTCAATGAACAAAACATCGTTTGCTTCAAGGCTGGTTAATAATCCGGCAAGATCGGCCGGTTTTTCAATAACAGGCCCAGAGGTTTCTTTAATATTTACACCCAGTTCGTTAGCTACAATGCGGCTAAGGGTGGTTTTACCAAGCCCGGGCGGTCCATGAAATAAAATATGATCCAACGCTTCACCGCGAATTTTAGCAGCCTTAATAAAAATGCGCAGGTTTTCTATAATCTGACCCTGCCCTGCAAAATCATCCATTGCTGCCGGGCGTATGTTATTTTCAAATTCTTTTTCAGCTGCAGAAAGCTGCTCTTTGTTGCTATTTAAATTAGGATTTGCCAAACAGTGCTGTTTTTACAAATGTAATATCAATTCAGCCGAAGGATAAAATAAAATAGAAATAATATTTGTATATGCAAATATTATTTCTTTATCTTTGTGGCATGAAGGCAAGTGAAAGCCGTTTTTGTAAGTGTATGTATTTTTCCAGTAATGCCCTGGCCCGCAAAATTGAAAAGCTGGCCCTTGAAAGCTGGAAACCGGTGAACCTGTCGCCCAGCCATGCCTACCTTTTAATGATGGTGTTGGATGAACCCGGTATACAACCCATGGCGCTGGTAGATGAATTGCAACTAACCCCTAGCACCATTACAAGGCTTATTGAGAAACTGGAAGAAAAAAAATTGGTGGTCCGTACCACAGAAGGCAAACTAACCAATGTATACCCAACCCCCAAAGCAAAAGAAATGCAGGCAAAATTAAAAGAGTGTTCAAAAGAGTTTTATGAAAAATACGCTACAGCACTGGGGCCCGACGAAAGTGCCCGGCTGGTAGTAAGTATGAACAAGATAGCTGATAAACTGGGGAAGTAAATTTTTTTAACCTATAATTTGTATATACAAATAAATAATCAATCATTAATAAAACATCGTTTATGAAGTATGTTATCACAGGCTCATTAGGCCACATCAGCAAACCGGTAGTGCAGGCATTAGTAAGTGCTCATCACCAGGTAACCGTTATAACCAGCAGTCAAGAAAGAGCAACAGCAATAGCCGCATTAGGCGCTTCCGCAGCAGTTGGCTCAGTAGAAGATGCTGCATTTGTTACACAAACATTTGCCGGGGCAGATGCTGTGTATCTGATGATACCACCCAACTTTGCTGTTACCAACTGGCGTTCTTACCAGGATGCTATAACAGCTAACTATGTACAGGCTGTTATACAAAACAATATTCAATATGTAGTAATATTAAGCAGTATTGGTGCGCACATGGGCAATGGTGCCGGCCCGGTGGATGGAGTGGCGGCTTTGGAAAAGGAGGTAGCAACAATTCCTAACATTCATGCAAAAGTGTTGCGTCCTTCTTATTTCTTTTACAACCTATTTACCATGATACCGTTGGTTAAAAACATGGGTTTTATGGGTGCTAACTTTGGCAATACCAACGAGAAGCTGGTTTTAACCGATACTGATGATATTGCAGCAGCAGCAACAGAGGCTTTACTGCACCTTAATTTTAAAGGAATATCAATACAATATATAGCCAGTGATGAACGCCACCCTAACGAAATTGCCGCAGTATTGGGTAATGCAGTAAATAAGCCAACGGTTAATTGGGTAAGCTTTACAGATGAGCAATCTTTACAAGGCATGTTACAGGCCGGTTTACCACCTACTATTGCAGAAGGCTATACAACAATGGGTACCGCGTTGCGTAGTGGCCAGATGCAGGCAGATTATTGGAACAATCGTCCGCAACAACTGGGCAAGTTAAAGTTAGAGGCATTTGCAGCACAATTTGCAGCAGCCTATCATGCTAACTAGTGTATTGTATACCAGCTGTAGTTTTTCATAGCACCATCCTTGCTACGCTCAGTTCAACGGTAGCGCATATGGCAACCACTAATTTTTAATACCCGGTTATTAGCCGGGTATTTTATTAAATTGCGATGTATTTATTGGTTATGACTTTACATGAATTCAAACAATCATTTGCAGCAGAATATCCTTTAAAAAGCTTTTCTGTTTGCTTAAAAGCACTTTGGTATGATGGCAAAGGCCAGTTTGAAAAAGCCCACACCTTGGTGCAGGATATTGACACCCCTGAAGCAGCGTGGATACACTCCTACCTGCATCGCAAAGAAGGAGATAACTGGAATGCTAATTACTGGTACACCCGAGCCATTAAACCGTTTCCAACAATAAGTATTGAAGAAGAGTGGGAAGTGTTGGTGCTTTACTTTATGGAAGAATAGCGGCAGCGAAAGCCAATACTTTGCTGTCTGATGGGTTTATATGAAAAGATTTTTATTGATAGCATTCTTATTATCACTTTTTCAATCCTGCGGAATTTGTGATTGCAAAAAAGTGGCTTGCCCTGCTTTTAGTGATACGGTTTTTCCTGCGTGGTTCCCCTATACAAAAGGGCAAACACTTATATTTAAAAACGCCAGTCAGCAAACAGATACTATTTTAATTAATTACTTAAACAAAAATGAGGCTTATGAAGCACAAAAAGGTTGTTATGGCGGTTCCAGTGGCTGCGAACAGTATATTAACCTGAGACAAGTAGATAGCACAGGTATGCAACCAGAAAGATTTGGAATTTCTTTTAATAAACAAACAGCTTTTACATCAAATGCTTTTAGTAATCATCTTCAGATATTTGTGCGTGGATTTAGCATTACTGGCAGCTTATCTTCAGATAGTATTCTACAAGATAATAGCAGTATTGGCATCAGTACAAAATACCATCCCTCTCTGCAACTTGGGGTACAAACATATACAGCCGTACAAGTTTTTAACACAGATACCGCTTTAGTAAAAAACACCGGTATTTATAAATTATATATAAGCAAGAACGCAGGTATTGCTGGTTATGAAACATATCCTGGCGGAGTATTGTGGGTGCTGCAATAAGTGTTATTTTTATTAAAATATCTTTTTTTGAATTTTCCTTTCAGTATTCAAATTGGAGAAATAAAACTGTTGTGGCACAGTTTGTTGGAGCCAGTTGCTTTTTTTATAGGCTTCAGGTTTTTTTTATACCTGCGTAAAAGGCAGGGAGATGTGATACGAAAGAACAGGGTTTGGATTTTAATGGCTGCAATTTTTGGTGCATTGATAGGCAGCCGCATTTTGGGTGGATTAGAAGATCCGCGCCAAATTGCTATTGCTGATAATGTTTGGATTTATTTTTATCAAAATAAAACAGTGTTAGGCGGTTTTCTGGGCGGCTTGTGGGGAGTAGAGTTGGTTAAAA
>JANRMC010000068.1:0-5139 GCA_033761915.1 Flavihumibacter sp. | reverse complement strand
TTGTGCACAAGTGTGCGACGCAACAATGTTTAATTGTAATACAAAAGCTGGCTACCCAAAATTATTCTTCGTAGTAAACGCGTTTTACACGCTGAGAAATGCTGCTCATAATTTCATAAGGAATGGTGCCGGCCCATTTAGCTAACTGCTTTACAGAAAGCTGCGGGCCAAATACAATTACTTCATCGCCTTCTTTTACACCGGGTATATGGGTTATATCCAGCATGGTCATATCCATACACACCACCCCAATGGTGGAAGCTGTTTTGTTTTTTACAAGCATATGAGCTTTGCCATTGCTGAAGCGGCGGTTATAGCCATCTGCATAGCCCAGCCGTACAGTGGCAATAACACTGTCTTGTTTTACTATTGCAGTGTGGCCATAGCTTACACTTTCTCCGGCACGCAGGTGCTTTATTTGTGCGATGGTGGTTTTTAATGTAGTGGTTTCTTTAAGATTTAATTGCGGGTTAGGGTCAATACCATACATGCCAATACCCAGGCGTACCATATCTAACTGAAGAGCGGGGTGGCGGCTGATGCCGGCTGTATTGCTGATGTGTTTGATGAATGCATACCCTAATTGCTGCTGTAAAACTTCGCAAGCCTCGCCAAACAACCAGGCCTGCTGCTGTGTAAAGGCATCCTGCTGCGGATCTTCGCTGGCGGCTAAATGAGAGAATACAGACTGCACTTTACAGTTGCTTGCATTAATGGCCTGTGCAACGGCACCTGCATCGGCAGTTAAAAAACCAAGCCGGTTCATACCCGTTTCTAATTCTATATGAACCGGAAACTGGCTGCGGTTTTCATTTTCTAAAAACTGGTTAAAGGCCTGCAATATTTCAAAAGAATAGAGTGCCGGCTCTAACTGAAACTGTGTTAATAAATGAAAGGTGGTTACCTCTGCATTCATTACCATTATGGGCAGGCTGATGCCCGCTTTGCGCAGTTCCACCCCTTCATCTGCATAAGCCACGGCCAGATAATCTATTTTTTGAAATTGTAAAAAGCTGGCAATTTCATAACTGCCGCTGCCATATGAAAAGGCTTTTACCATAGCCATTATTTTGGTATGGGGTTGCAGCAATTGCTGGTATTGTTTAAGATTGTGTTGCAGGGCAGTGAGATTAATTTCTAATACGGTCTGATGCATTTTTTGCTCAAGCAGTGTTACAATCTGTTCAAAGGCAAATACACGGGCACCTTTCAGTAGAATACTTTCATTTTGAAAAGAGAGGTTATAGAAGTCTTTCTTAAAGGCATCCATTGTTTCATACTGATGCACTTCTAAAGATGGGATGCCGGTAAATAAACTGCGTTGGCGGTATAGTTGCGGCCCAATACCAATAAACCGGTTGATGTTTTTTTGCTGCAGCAGTTTTACTACAGTTTCATACAACTGCTTATCGGTTTTACCGCTTTCTAAAATATCTGATAGTATAACGGTTTTACGGTGGTGCTGATGCTGTTGTGCCAGAAAGTCTAAAGCAATTTTAAAAGAACTGATATCGGCAGAATAGCTATCGTTAATGATGGAGCAATTGTTAATACCTTTTTTCAGTTCCAGCCGCATGGCCACAGGTACCAGCAATGCCATTTGCTGTTCTATATAATTACTATCAATATTTAAATGCAATAATAAACACCAGCAATTAATGGCGTTTTCCATAGAAGCATCATCTGTAAAGGGAATCTTCAGCGATATTTCCTCGTTGTTGTAAAGAGCAGTTATATAGGTACTGTGGTCATCTTTTAAGAGCGATACAATTTTTAAAGTGGCATCCGCTTTAATGCTCCAGCTAAACAGGTTAATCTTATTATCCGTATCGTTACGCAGGCGCTGCACCAAATCGGCCACGCCTTCGTTTATTTCAGGGTAATCGCTGCAATAAATAAGCGTTTTAGCATGTTTAAACAGCTGCAACTTTTCTTTTACCTTTTGCCGGCTGTTTAAAAATCCCTCACTGTGTGCGTCGCCCACATTAGTAAACAGGCCAATTTCTGGCTGAATAATTTTTTCCAGCCGCTCCATTTCGCCGCTTTGAGAAATGCCCGCTTCAAAAATACCCAGATTGTATTGCGCATTCATTTGCCAGATACTGAGCGGTACACCTATTTGCGAGTTATAACTTTTAGGACTGCGTACGATGGTATATTTAGCTGCTAACAGCTGGTTGAGCCATTCTTTTACGATGGTTTTGCCGTTGCTGCCGGTGATGCCTATAACCGGGTAGTTGAACTGTTTACGATGGTAAGCGGTTAATGCCTGTAAAGCAATCAGTGTATCTTTAACTATTACAGCATTTACGGTGGAAGGGAGTTGTGCTGCTGCGCTTTCGTGTATTATAAAATTGGCAACGCCTTTTTCAATCAGTTCTGTCAGGTATTGGTGCCCATCGCGGCGGGGGCCTTTTATGGCAAAGAATAAAGTATTGGCCGGAAAAACCAGTTTCCGGCTGTCTAGTAATAAATGCTCAATAACGGCGCTGTTGTCTGCAGCCTGCAATTTTCCTTTTACAATACCTGCAACCTGTTCTATTGTATACACTGCCCTTCATTTAATAATATAAACTAAAGTACTTATTATTACTGGCTTTCATCGTTTTTCTGAGAAACCTGTATAGAGTATAATATAGAAGCCACAATACAAGTTACAATTACCACTAATGATATGTACACCGGTACCTTGATGTGAAAAATTTCTATAAGCATTTTTACACCAATAAACACCAGTATAATGGCAATGCCCTGCTGCAGGTGGCTGAATTTGTTTACCGCACCTTTTAAAAGGAAGAACAATGAACGTAAGCCCAATACAGCAAAAATATTAGACGTGTAAATAACCAGCGGGTTTTGAGAAATGGCAAACACAGCCGGAATAGAATCGATGGCAAAAATGATATCGGTTGTGGCCAGCATTATAATAACCACAAAAATTTTGGTATAAACTTTTTTGCCGTTTTCTGTTGCTACAATTTTGGCCCCATGGTCTGTAGTGGTAAGCGGAAAGCGTTTTTTTAGAAATTTATAAACAGCATTATCATCCAGATTAGGATCTTCCTCGTGTTTGGCTGTAAACATTTTAAAACCGGTATACACCAGTATCGCTCCAAAAATGTATAATATAAACTTAAACCGTTCTACCAGTTCAATACCCACCGTAATAAATAAAATACGCAATACAATAGCCATTAAAATACCAATGAGCAATACACGGCCATAATTGGCTTCTTTTATGCCAAAGAAGGTAAAAATGAGGATGAACACAAAAATATTGTCAATACTAAGGCTCCACTCCATCAGGTAGGCGCTAATGTATTCAAGGGCAATTTGTTTGCCATCCTCCAACCATACAAATACCCCAAAAGCCATTGCCAGCAATACCCAAAAAATGGTTTGCCACAATGCTTTCTTAGTTGATATAATGGTAGACTTTTTACTTAGTAAACCAAGGTCAAGGGTAAGTGCCAATAATAATACGCCGCCAAATACAATGTAAGTAATCTGCTCTGGTGTCATGCTCAAAATAATAATTGACTGCAAATATACGTCAACTGTGTTTAGCGCCTTAAACGCAACGCGTAAAAACTACCTGCCTATGGCTGTGTTTTGGCGTGGTATGATATAAATTTCTTTTTGCCTGCCATTAATATAACGGAAGCCGCTTTCGTCAAAATAACCATCTTCTTCCAGCATGATGCGTATGCTCTTGTTCCACTCAGTAATTAGTGTGGCGGTATTTAATTCAATAGAGTAAGCAGTTTTGTAATTCATTTTAAAATCGCCGCTGCCGGGTACACCACCCTGCTGGTCCCACAGGCCAATGGTGGGCCCGGCGGCATGGCCATGAAACCCCAAAGGGTGTGTGTAAATACTGGCTTCTATATTTTCTTGTTTTGCCTGTGCCAATGCAGCTGCTAAAATTTGATTACCGGTTTTACCAACTGCAAACTGGCTGGTTAAAATATCCTGCAGGCGATTGCTTTTTTCAAAAGCAATTTTTAAAAATGCGGGCAACTGCGTTTCGCCCGGTTTTAAAATGTAGGCGTGTTGTTGTATATCTGTATTCAATCGTAAATAAGTAATACCAATATCCACATGCAATAAGTCTCCGGGTATAATTACATCATCTTTGGGGCGGTTGCTAAAACTACGCTGGTGTTCAAAATTTTCAGTATCGTTGCGCTGCACCGCCACACTTGGGTGAAACCAGGTGCTTAACCCCAAATCATTCATTTTTTGGCGAAACCACCACACCACATCATCGGTGGTGGTAACACCGGGTGTAATTACTTTTTCTGAAAAACCTTCATCAATAATCTGATGCGTAATGGCTACCAGTTGCGGGTAAATCTGCATTTCTCTTGCGCTGCGGGTCTCCAACCAGTTTACCGCCAAAGTTTCTGCACTTACTATATTGTTTTTATAAGCGGCTGGCAGCTTGCTTAAAAAAGCGGCATGGTCGGTTACCACCAATCCATCTGCATGACCAAAATCTTTTGACAGGTTGATGCCAATTTTTTTGGGTTGCCGGGTGTTGATGATGTCCATTAAAGCATCCCACTGATCGGGAAACTGCTGCACATTCCAGGCAGATTGTATGGTGCTGCCTACATTGTAACGGGCAATAGCCAATTTTTCATATTGCTTTTTTGCCGGGTTATTATAAAACACCAGTATGGTTCTGCGGCGGGCACTGAGCCAGGTGGCGGGTAAAAAAGTTTTTAGAACAGGGTCTTCATTATACTCGCGGCTAATGAGTATCCACATATCAATACCATTGCGTTCCATTAATTGGGGCAGCAGGTTGTTAATGCGGTCTGCCAGCAATTCATCAACCAGCTTCGCCTGGTCTCTTACATTTAGTATTTGTTGTGCACGGGTGTTGAATGAAAGGACTGCCAAAAAAAGAAGTACCCAAAATTTCATATGCAGAAGTTTGTACTAATGTAAAGCAGTTTCTGTTGGTATCAAGCGCTTGTTTTAGTACCAGAGGGAATATTTTTTAACCAGCATTTATTTTTCATGGCATCAGTCGTTGCGTAGCAACCCAAAGAGTAAGGGTGGGGCGCAAAACATAATAAAAAAAAAACCCAGCCGGTAAAAAAAAAAATAATTTAATAAATTGTTTGCGAA
>JANRMC010000067.1:0-6322 GCA_033761915.1 Flavihumibacter sp. | reverse complement strand
GAATTTCTTCAAATTCTTTTATTGAAATATCACCTGAAAAGCCTGATATCTCATCTTTTAGGTTTTGTAAGAAAGGAAGAAGAAAAGAATTATCGAAATTTTTTATTGAGTGAACAGCATACTTTATATCACTTAAACCACCGTTAATTGCAGCATTCTTTATATGACCATACATCATATTTAAGAAAATCTCTAAGTCAAATGAGGTTTCAGTATTGGGTATTCTTATATGACTAATGAGATTATCAATCTGATTAATGCAATTTTCTTTTTTTACTATCATTATATAAATATTACTTCACTTCTTCAAACTGCGCATCTTCCACATTATCGCTTTTTGCATTGCCTTGTGGCTGGCCATCAGCAGCGGCAGCATCAGCACCGGGTTGTGCGCCTTGTGTGGCTTTGTACAACTCTTCGCTGGCGGCAGTCCATGCAGTGTTCATAGCTTCTGTAGCGCTGTCAATAGCGGCTACATCCTGCAATTTGTGCGCTTCTTTTAAATTGTTTAAGGCTGTTTCTATAGGGCCTTTTTTATCGGCCGGTATTTTATCACCGTACTCTTTCAGTTGCTTTTCCGTTTGGAAAATCAAACTATCAGCCTGGTTAATTTTATCTACTTTTTCGCGGGCCGCTTTATCGGTGGCTTCATTAGCTCTTGCTTCTGCCTTCATTTTTTCTACTTCATCTTTGCTAAGACCGCTACCCGCTTCAATACGTATTTTTTGTTCTTTGCCTGTGCCTTTGTCTTTTGCGGTTACATGCAAAATACCGTTGGCGTCAATATCAAAAATCACTTCAATTTGTGGCACGCCGCGGGGGGCTGGTGGTATATCTGTAAGGTTAAACTTACCCAGGCTTTTGTTTTGGTTTGCCATCGGGCGTTCTCCCTGCAGTACATGTATTTCAACGCCGGGTTGGTTATCGCTGGCGGTAGAAAACACTTCACTCTTTTTGGTAGGTATGGTAGTATTGCTGTCAATTAAACGGGTCATAACACCACCCATAGTTTCAATACCTAAAGAAAGCGGGGTAACGTCTAATAACAACACATCTTTTACCTCACCTGTTAACACGGCACCTTGTATACCGGCACCAATGGCAACCACTTCATCGGGGTTAACACCCTTATTGGGCTTTTTGCCAAAGAATTTTTCTACAATCTCCTGCACTTTGGGTATGCGGGTGCTGCCGCCTACTAAAATCACCTCATCAATCTGAGATACGCTCATGCCGGCATCTTTTAATGCCTGCTCGCAGGGGCGTAAGCAACGTTCAAACAAGCTATCGCTCAATTGCTCAAACTTAGCACGGGTTAATTTTTTAACCAGGTGCTTTGGCACACCATCAATAGCTGTAATATAAGGCAGGTTAATTTCTGTTTCAGATGAAGAACTCAGTTCCACCTTCGCTTTTTCTGAAGCTTCTTTTAAGCGTTGTAAAGCCATGGGGTCTTTGCGCAGGTCTACGTTTTCTTCTGCTTTAAACTCATTGGCTAACCAATCCATAATTACTTTATCAAAGTCATCGCCACCCAGGTGTGTATCACCATTGGTGCTTTTAACTTCAAAAACGCCATCGCCCAGTTCCAGCACAGAAATATCAAACGTACCACCACCTAAGTCAAACACAGCAATTTTCTGGTCGTGCTTGCCTTTATCCAGGCCATAAGCCAGGGCGGCTGCGGTTGGTTCGTTTACAATACGGCGTACGGTTAACCCGGCAATTTCTCCGGCTTCTTTGGTAGCCTGGCGTTGGGCGTCGTTAAAGTAGGCAGGCACGGTAATAACCGCTTCTGTTACTTCCTGGCCCAGGTAATCTTCTGCCGTTTTTTTCATTTTCTGCAAAATCATGGCAGAAATTTCTTGTGGCGTATATAAACGGCCATCAATGTCAATACGGCAAGTATTATTGTCACCTTTGGCAACTTTATAGCTCCAATGGCTTATTTCTTCGGTTACTTCATCAAAACGACGGCCCATAAAACGCTTTACACTGGTAATAGTGTTTTGCGGGTTGGTTATGGCCTGGCGTTTAGCAGGGTCTCCTACTTTTCTTTCTCCGTTTTTTAAGAAAGCCACTACAGAAGGGGTGGTACGGCGACCCTCATCGTTGGCAATCACTACCGGCTCATTGCCTTCCATTACGGCAACACAGCTATTGGTAGTACCTAAATCTATTCCTATAATCTTTCCCATAAATAAAAGAATTTAATGTACAGTGGCAGATTGTCAATGATTATGCCACGCCAAAAAAGATGAAAACTTGTCAGTATTTTAAAGAAATTATTCCGCTACTGTCTTAAAAGTGAAGTAGCGCTGCAGTATATAACTGGTTAAAATGACAATTGCGGTGGCCAGCACCTGAGAGAAGATGGCATTCCAGTGCAGGTATTCTACCAGTAATTTAAGTACCAGGTAGTTTAGCACCAGGTTTGAAAGAAATACAAAGAAATACCGGAACAGCTGCACCCGGCCTTTAAGATTTGAGTCTACAAAAACCACGTATTTCATTAAAAGAAACCCCACCGGAAAATTGACTAAAAAAGCCAGCAGCAGAGAAGCCACATGGGGCTTCAGGGCATAAAACCCAAAGTCAAATACTTTGCCTTTAAAAATAATGGTAAAACCAAGAGTATAAATTAAAAAACCCAGTACCGTGTTGCCACCCCCGCAAGCCGCATACCTGAAGGTTTGCAACGGCATCCATTTTTTAAATGGCGGGTGAAAAAAATCAATAACAGAGGTAATAAAATTTACCGGCACACAGTTGTTTTTTAAGCCCTGCGAAGATAACAGTTAGTTTTAAAAACAAAAACCTGTTAAGCAGTATTAACAGGTTTTACTATCTATCTATTTTCCCTTTTATTTCATATGCGCTTCCAGTTCTTCCATCATACCCTTGCTGCCTACAAAAAAGCCCGAACGCTGGTGCAGTTCTGTTGGCACCACATCTAAAATACGTTGCTGCCCGTTGGTAGCTTTACCCCCCGCCACTTCTGCTATAAAAGCAAAGGGGTTGCACTCATATAATAGGCGTAGCTTACCATTGGGCTTGTCGGTGGTGGGCGGATACATAAAAATACCGCCCTTTAACAGGTTACGATGTACATCGGCCACCATACTGCCAATGTAACGTTGGGTATAAGGCCCGCCATTATTTTTATTTTTGCGCTGGCAGGTTTGTATATAATCCTGCACACCTTGTGCATACTGAAAGAAATTGCCATGGTTAACAGAATAAATTTTTCCAAACTCAGGGCATTGAATATTGGGGTGGCTTAAACAAAACTCTCCAATAGAAGGATCTAATGTAAACCCGTTTACTCCACGGCGGGTGGCATATACCAACATAGTAGACGAGCCATAAATAATATAACCTGCCGCCACCTGTTTAACCCCCGGCTGTAGAAAATCTGCTGCTGTGGCAATGGTGCCTATTTCAGAAACCCTGCGGTATACGCTAAAGATGGTACCAATAGAAATATTCACATCAATATTACCACTGCCATCTAACGGGTCGTACAGGCAAATGTATTTGCTGTTTTTACTTACATCATCATCAAAAGCCACAAAATCATCCAACTCTTCGCTGGCAATACCGGCACAACTAATGCCATGTTGTAATACGCCTGTAAATTGGTTGTTGGCAAAAATATCAAGCTTTTTCACATCCTCGCCCTGCACATTAATGCTGCCCGCATCGCCTAAAATATCCACCAGCCCTGCTTTGTTTACTTCTACATTTACCCTTTTAGCGGCAAGACCAATATCACGCAACAAACTACTCAGTTCACCAGTAGCTTTCGGAAAATTTCGCAATTGCTGAATGGTAAACTCATCCAGCGTTAAAACTTTACGGTTAATAAGGCTCATACATCAGGTTTGGTTCAACGCTAACAAATGTAAGCGCTTAAATCAATTATCAAAACAATTCTGTTGTATTCTTACAGATATTTTTAAAGTCAGCCATTGTATTTCATGGCAGCATTCTTGCTCGTTGCAAACCCCGAATAGGTTTGTGCAATGCTATCGGGGCACTCTTGTACTTTGTACACATTTCGCAGCCATTTACTTTTCTATATTGTCTGAACTTCACTCAACAAACTTCGCCATGAAAAAAATAATAACCATCCTGCTATTAACAGTTCCGGTAATAGGCTTGGCCAAAAAACACCCAGTGTAATTAACTACCAAAAAAATTGTTTAGACCCGAAGCAATATGAAAAAGTAGTCTTTCCTAAAGTGATTCAGGTTTCTCCCGACTTTTTAAAAAAAATCAGCGCTATTAATGCTGTAAAGGCAGACACAACAATATTGATTGATTACCTGAAGAATTTGGAAAGTATAAATAGTAACAATTTACAAGCCTACCCAAATGCAACGGGTATGGTTTATAACCTGCCACCAGATAATATGCCCTGCAAAGTGCCCAATATGCAAACTGTAGTTGCTATGCCAACTGTAAAACCAATGGTTGCAGACAATATGCCCAATCCGCTGCAAAATAAAAGCAGAAAAAAATAAAATGAAGAGAGATGCCACAGCAAAGCCCACCGATTGCTTCACCCCTTTCTTTACTATAAAAAAAGTAGCTGAAAGTGCTATTAAAAGCGGGTTAGAATAGTAAAATAGCACCAGTTATTTTTTGTTACAAGCAGTATAGCATCAATCAGCATTGTTGCGTCGCACTCTTGTACATTTAGCGCCTTGGGCAACTTTTTATTTTAAAACTTCGGCTCTTAGTAGTCTTGAATTTTCAACCAACCAGAGTAGCTGAAAGCAACAAAAAAAATTCGGCGTAGGCACAGCGGTACGCCGAGATCCGTTCTCAAAGATATAAATTACAAACTACGGTGAGTTGGGGTGAAGATTTTACCGGGCACATTGCCGGTTCAGGCTAACCAGCGCTGCAGGTTATCAAGAGCGGCCAGAAGAAAGAACTATCGCTTTGCTCACCGGTTCCTGCTTTATCTCCGGCAGTATTTTGCAGAACTGTTTTATCAGCCTGCTTTTATTGATAAAGCAAAAAGGCTGTTCCCGGTTTTTATTCATTCGCTTCTGGCTCTGCTGCTTACCCTTGCTTTATTGATGGCTGCTTTTACTAAAGATTTTCAGTTCTGGTTTAATCTCGCTATCACCGTTCTGCTCGGTTGGATTGCTGCTAAAAAATAAAACCCGGCGACGCCGGGCTTATTGTTACTGTGATTCTATCTTTAAAAGTCTTCCGGTAGAATTATCAAAAATAACTGTGAAGGCATGAGCAATTAAGTTCATCTTTTTTACACTTCCATCCCTCTCACCATACTTTCCGATATTTTCAGGGTCGCTAGTGCCAAACCTAAAATCATAATCAAGCAATAGGGGTAATTTTTCATTATTAAGAACTGCATAACGATTAGAGCTTCTTATCCATTTAGCAACAATCGTTTTTTCATTCCTTTTGTAGGATAAAATTGTGAGCCGATAAATACTCAATGAATCGTACCACAAAAAGCAAAAGTATTTTGTATTTGGATTTTTTATTTTCTGCTTCTCTACGTACTCGCTGGCTGTTACTTCAACTGAATCAGGAAAAACAAAGTTGATATTTGCTTTTTTTGGGCATGTAGGGAAATCCCAATTAAAAGCAGTGCTATAAAACAAAGTGTTTTCATATTATTCGAATTTAGGAGTGCCGCTATTGCCCCATATTCGCAAAGCATCAATAGCAATATTAAATGTAGTGGTTCTTGCATGTTTGCCCGTTCCGCTTGTTTTGCCAACATTGCTGCTCGTTGTACTATCAGGGTTGGCTCTATTAATATCAGAAGGTTTCCCTTTTCCTCTATACATTGCATCTACACCATAAACTGGTACCTGCAAATCTTTCGCTGTATTAATATCAAAACTGGACATAGCACTTTCCGTTTCTTTTCCCGCCTCGGTTGTAGCTTGATGACCATGTGTACCACCAATGAGCATTTTGTTACCGGGAACTGCATCATCAATCCAATAACTTACCCCCACTCAGCGTAGGCTGTGCCTACGCTGTTTTTGTTCGTAGCTTTCAGCTACACCACCACATCCCTGTAACGCTTTCTGGTGAATAAATTCACACCTGCTACAATTTGAAAAGTCAAAAAATAGCTCCCAAACTGATCTTTTATGGTAAAACTATCCGGCATTTTAAAATACGTAGTTGAAAGCTACAAAAAAAATACGGCCCAGCCACAGCCGTACGCCGAGATCCGTTTTTTATGATTAATTACAAATTACGACGAGTTAGGGGGGCAAACTACCGGGAATTGTTGCCAAAAGTACTGCCGATGAAACGAGCGTGG
>JANRMC010000066.1:0-7743 GCA_033761915.1 Flavihumibacter sp. | reverse complement strand
GGCATTGGCACTGCTTCTGATATTAAAACAAAAGGCCGCATTTTATTTATAGAAGATGTGGGTGAGTATTTATACAGCACCGACCGTATGATGCAGCAATTAAAACGCAGCGGTAAATTAGAAAAACTGGCCGGTCTTATTGTTGGCGGCTTTACTGATGCAAAAGATACAGAACGCCCCTTTGGTAAAACCGTATACGATATCATTGAAGAAACAGCGGCAGATTATAACTACCCGGTTTGTTATAATTTTCCGGTAAGCCACGAGAAAGAAAATTATGCACTAAAAGTAGGAGTAGGGTATAAATTAAAAGTAGGTAAAACCAAAGTGCTGTTGGAAGAGTAGGAGTCCGGCATTTGTTTTTCATGGCCTCATCGTTGCGTCGCACCTGTTAACGGCAACGCCAGAATAAGCAGGGGGAAATACTTTTTTAAAAAACTACTGTAATAATTGCCCCAGCCTTTTAGTAACCACTTCATAGTCGTATAAATTATTATGGCTGCCCCCTTGTATCGTAATAAATTCATCAGCAGGTTTCAGGCATTCTTTTAAACGGCTGGCATTGCTATATGGTACCACCCAATCGGCTGTACCCTGTAAAATAGTAACGGGGGCAATAACATCTTTCAGGTAACTGTAGGTAGGTATTTTATAATGTATCATTTTACTAACCGGATACACCGGAAAGTAATAACCAGCCAGAGAAGTCATAGAATAGTAAGGCGTTTCTAAAATCAGTTGCCGGCAGTTTTTGCGGGATGCCAGCCAACTGGCAATACCTGTGCCCATACTTTTACCATAAATAATAATACTGTCTTTGCTGTATGATGCATGGGCCAGTTTATACAGTTGTTCTGCATATTCATACAAACGGGCTTCAGTTAATGGTCCGGTACTTTTGCCAAAACCGGGGTAATCAATCATCCATACTTCATACTGGTGTTTTGTAAAATACGGGGCGTATTTAGCATACCAGCTTATATTTTTTTTATTGCCATGAAAATAAAGTACCACACCCTTGCATTTACTGCTGTCGGCAATTTTAAACTGTATTATGTTAATGACCGATTGTGAATCGTAGGGAAGCATAATTTCTTTAAAGGGGGTGGAAAAATTATAAGCTTCTGTAGTGGGCACAGCAGAGCGTTGAAATAAAATACGGTCTTGCAGGTAATAGATGGCAATGCCAATAACGGCATATAATAATGCCACTATTTTAAGCCAGCGGAAAATTTTCTTTTTCAAAGTTTGTTGCATGAATGGTGTACAGGCTGTAAAATCAGTATTTCAGAATATCGCGTACAAAATTATGGTATTCGTCAAAAGAAGGAAGGTTATTATGGCCGCCGCCATGTATGCGTATGAGTGTTATTTTGCCGGGGTTAACTCTTTGCAGCCGTTCGCTGTGTTTTATGGGTATCAGCTTATCAAGGGTGCCGTGTAATATATATGTGTGGCATTGTACTTTTCGTATCCATAAATCGGTGCGTAAATGAAAACGTAATACCATGCGCACCGGCAGTATGGGTAAAAAACGCTCTACTACTTTTTTAAAACTGTAATAAGGGGCATCCAGTATTAAGTAGCGCGGGTTATTGTCTGATGCCAGTTTGGTGGCAAAACCACTGCCCATGCTTCTGCCATAAATTAATAAATGTTCTTCAGGGTATTGTGCAGTAAGGGTTTTGTATATCACCTGCATATCGTTCAGCATTTCTTTTTCGCTGCGTTTGCCGGTGCTTTTGCCAAAGCCGCGGTAGTCCAGCAGTATCACATCATAATTATAGCGGTAAAAATCGCGGGCATATTTTGCCCAGCCTTTAATGCTGCGGGTATTGCCATGAAAATAGAGAATGAGGCCCTTGGGCTGCTCCCGATAAAAATGTAAACCATTGATGCGTACACCGGGTGCGGTATCAAAAAACAATTCTTTGAAAGGCACGTCGTATTTAAACTCAAAATCCTGCTGCAGCTTTTCGGGTTTAAAAATAAACTTCTCCTGCAGTATATATACCAGTAATGATAACAGCAGGATGCCCCCAATAACATATAACAGCAGTTGGCTCAGTATTGAATGTTTAGATAAGAAAGGTAATTAAAACTTTGTACAATAGCAGTGCTGCCGTTGAACCGAGCGTGGCAACGATGCTTAACCAGGGCATTGCTGCCGGCTACCCCATCTTATTTTACCAAATAGGGTTGTATTATTTTTTGCCAGATGGCGTACCCCCTTGCATTCATGTGCAGGTTGTCTGTTATAAATATATCGGGCATGGGCAGGCCATTGCTGTTTAGCATGGCGGTGTACACATTAATAAATGTTGCGTTGGCGTCTGTGGCTAAAAACTGTTGTATCTGGTAATTGGCTTCTTTATATTTTGGCAACAGGTGCTGGCGGCTGGGGCTTGGCTTCATAGATACATAGCCAATGGGCACTGTGGCAAATTTAGCACGTATTAACTGATGCAGTTGTTTGTAGCGCTGCACCACGGTGGCCACGGTTACCGTATCGCTGGAGGCAAAATCGTTTTCGCCGCAATAAATAAGTATTTGCTTTGGCTGGTAGGCATAAATTACTTCATAGCGGTAGCGGATAACATCGGGCAGGGTGGCACCACCAAAGGCGCGGTTTAAAATAGGATAAGCAGGAAAACTGGCCTGCACATCCTTCCACAAACGAAAGGAAGAACTGCCGATTAAAAGAATTGGGTGAGGAGATGGAAAGGCAATACTGTCTTGTTTTTTAAAAGCCTCAATCTCGTTACTGAAAGGTTGTGCTTTTGCTGTAACAGCCAGCACAAAAATTGCCATTGACAGGAATATTGATTTCATTGGTTGTTTTTTATTTCCAGGTGTAGGTGGCAACGCTGTTAGCAGCTTGTTGCGCCACGGCTGTTTGGTTATTAAATTGTATAGCAAAGTTAGCCATGCTGTTATTGGTGTTTAGTACTATTAATACTTTAGTGCCATTGGGTGTTAAGCAGGCTACCGTGTATAAGTTGTTGTGCTGGCTGCTGGCAATTCTTACAGCACCGGGCGGAATGAATTTGGCAGCGTGTGCAATAATATAATACGATACGTTACGGGTAACCGTATTTCCAATAGTTAATGCGCCTTTGCATTCTGTGCATCCGCCGGGGGTGTGTGGGTTAAATGCGGCATCGTTGGCTAAGTTCCATTCCAGGGCAATGCGGCTGTGGTTGCGTAAGGTGCCAATAATTACATGCTGGGTATGCCATTTTAAATCATCCTCAAAGCGGCCTTTTGAACCGGTCCATTGTTCTGTAAAGTAAATAGCTTTATCGGGGTGCTGGTTGTGTACGGCAGATAATGCACTTACGTCTCCTGCGTACAAATGAAAAGCAGTACCATTAATGTATTGCCGGGCGGCAGCATCATTTAAAATACTGATGGGGTATTCGGGTTTATCACAGTTATGATCCCAAATAATTATTTTGGTTTTAATACCTGCTTTGGCAAATGCAGGGCCCAGGTAATTTTTTATAAATATGGCCTGCTCTGCCGCACTCATTACCATGCTGGGGTTATTACCACCATGCTGCGGCTCGTTTTGTATGGTAACTGCATCCACATTAATGCCGCTTGCCTGCATGGTTTGCAGGTATTTTACAAAGTAATTGGCATACACACCATAGTAGCGGGGTAGTAAACTGCCACCCATGCTATTGCTATTGTCTTTCATCCAGGCAGGGGCACTCCACGGAGAGCCCATAATTTTAATAGAAGGATTGAGGGCCACAATTTCTTTTAACAGGGGCAATACATTTGTGGTGTCTTTTGATAAACTAAATTTTAATAAAGCAGTGTCTGTTGTGCCTGCCGGCATGTCGTTGTAACTAAACACCTCACTGTTTAAATCAGAGGCGCCAATACTAATGCGCAGGTAACTGATGTGAATTGAGTTTTGGTTGTTACCAAACAGTTCCTGCAATAATTGTTTTTTTATGTTTGGCTGTAAACGGTTAATAAGTGCTGCGCTGCCTCCGGTTAAGGTGTAGCCAAAGCCATCAATGGTTTGAAAACGCTGTGCTGTGTTTATTGTAATTACCGGCAGGGTTGTGTTGGTTGTGCTGGTAAACAGCAAACCAGTTCTTTGTGGTTGTAATAAAGTAGTGCTGTCTGCCTTGGTAAGCCAAATGCTTATTTTGTTTTTGGGTGGCAGAAAGCTGTTAAAACTGTAAAGCAACAGTACAATAAATGCAGCAGGTAAAATTTTTAATAGAGGCATAATGGCTCAATCTGTTTTTTGAAGGTAGCCATTTTTAAAATGTAATAAATCCAGCTGCTTAAGTAACTGCAAAAGATGAAAGGATTGCGACGCAACGATGTTGCGCTGTGTTACAAAAGCTGGTATACTATTTAGCTTTTACCTAAATCTATTTCGGTATTATCGCCAATATTCAGGCTCCGGCTTTCTCCCTTCACATCGGTATCGCTGCCAATAAGAGAGTGGGTGAGTACAATATCCAGCAGGTCAGAATAGCTGCCAATGATAGAGTCTTTGATAATGGAGTAATTAATAGAAGCCTTTTCGCCAATAGCCACATTGGGGCCAATGATGGAGTTTTTTATATCGCAACCGGCAGCAATGCTCACCGGTGGAATGATAATAGTGTTTTCAAACTGGTGATCGTCTGCAATGGTATGGCCAAACTTTTTTAAAAGGGTGGCATTGCTTTGCAGTAACGAATCTATCTTACCACAGTCAAACCAGTTTTGCACTTTTTGAGTTTCAATAACAGCACCCTGTTTAATCATGCATTCAATAGCATCGGTTAAATTATATTCGCCACGGCTCATTACCTGTTCATGAATATTTTTTTCCAGACAAGAAAACAACAGCTTCGATTCTTTTATTTTATATATACCCACCAGTGCCATATTGCTTTTAGGTATTTGTGGTTTTTCCACCACGCGGGTTACTTTATTTTCTTCATTCATTTCTGCCACTCCAAAATCACGGGGGTCATCCACCCGTTTTACGCACAATACAGAGTTGGGGCTGTTTAACACCGCCGCAACATCATACTCGCAAATACTATCGCCCAGCACAATAAACAACTCATCGTTAGCTACAATGTCTTTGGTAATATAAATGGCGTGGCCCAAACCCTGCCGCTCATTCTGGTGTATAAAATGCGCCTTCAGGTGCGGGTATTTTTCCTTTACAAAGTCCTGAATTTTATCGCCCAGATAACCAACAACAAACACAAACTCATGTATGCCTGCTTGTTGCAATTGATCAATAATAATACTAAGGATGGTTTTGCCAGCCAATGGTATTAAAGCCTTAGGTTGAGTGTAAGTATGTGGACGCAGCTTGGTGCCAGCACCCGCTACGGGTATAATTGCTTTCATACAAGGTTATAAGAGGGCGTGAAAATACACATTTCCGTTAATAAATTGGCATTTAACAAAAGGGGCAATACAAATGGAACAGCTTATTTTTGCAACCTGTTAAACAGAGGGGTGGTCGTCAGCAAGACAAAGCCCGGCATCCGTTGCGTCGCACACTTGTACTGTACAATATAATTCAACATCTTTGCGGCGCCGTATTAATGCAGGCGTTATAAAACCGGCAGCAAAAAAAATAATACTTAAAACAATAGATATCACATGCAAAAAGACACCGTAATATTTGATCTCATCAACAAAGAATTAGATCGCCAGCGCAATGGCATAGAACTGATTGCTTCAGAAAACTTCACATCGCTGCAGGTAATGCAGGCAATGGGTAGTGTGCCCACCAACAAATATGCAGAAGGATATCCGGGTAAAAGATATTATGGTGGTTGCGAGGTGGTAGATGAAATTGAAACACTGGCCATTGAGCGTTTAAAAAAAGTATTCAATGCCAGCTGGGCAAATGTGCAGCCCCATAGCGGCGCTCAGGCCAATACAGCGGTTTTTTTAGCCTGTTTAAAACCCGGCGATAAAATTTTAGGACTTGATTTAAGTATGGGTGGCCACCTTACTCACGGCAGCCCCGCCAACTTTAGCGGTAAAAATTATCAGGCATTGTTTTATGGTGTAACCAAAGAAGGGCTGGTAGATTATGAACAACTAGAAAAAACAGCCCGTGCAAAAAAACCTAAAATGATTATTTGCGGCGCCTCTGCTTACAGCCGCGATTGGGATTATAAAAGAATACGTGCAGTAGCTGATGAAATTGGTGCATTGGTATTGGCCGATATTGCACATCCGGCCGGTTTAATAGCCACCGGTTTGTTAAATGATCCGTTTGATCATTGTCATATTGTAACATCAACCACACACAAAACATTGCGTGGGCCCCGCGGTGGCATCATTATGCTGCGCCACGATTTTGAAAACCCGTTTGGTATTAAAGACCCCAAAGGCAATACCCGTACCATGAGTCAGTTGTTAGATCTGGCCGTTTTTCCGGGTATGCAGGGCGGCCCATTAGAACATGTTATTGCTGCCAAAGCAGTATCGTTTGGAGAAATATTAGATCCTTCTTTTAAAGCATACGGACAGCAAGTAATTGCCAATGCTCAAGCTATGGCCAGCGCATTTGTTAGCAAAGGCTATAATCTTATCAGTAATGGTACCGATAATCATTTAATGCTGATAGACCTGCGCAATAAAAACCTTACGGGTAAAAAAGCGCAAGAGACATTAGACAAAGCGCATATAACACTTAATAAAAATGCTGTGCCTTTTGATGATAAGTCGCCCTTTGTTACCAGCGGTATACGGGTAGGGGTGCCTGCTGCCACCACCCGGGGTTTAAAAGAAATACATATGGAAACAGTGGTTTCATTTATTGATAAAGTATTAATGAATGCAGATGATGTTGCTGTACTGGAAGGGGTAAAAGCGGAAGTAAAAGCCTTTATGCAACAGTTTCCTTTGTATCCAGAATTAGGTTAACCCTTAATACAAAATTTATGTTACGTCGTATTCAATCAGTTTGGTTATTACTGGCCGCTGTCTGTGGTTTTGTAATGGCACAGTTGCCGGTTTTTGAAGCAGTACTCCCTTCTGGAGTGATACAAAAAATAAATCCTGCCGGCAGTTTGTTACTATTTGCCATTATTATTGGTATTGCCTGCCTGGCAACTGTAATTATTTTTCTGTACAAAAATCGCAGCCTGCAATTTAAATTGTCTGTGGCGGCTATTGTATTGGCAGTGCTGGCCATAATTATACAGGTAATGCAAGTAGAAAATTATAAGGCAGCTACCGTTACAAGTAAATATAGATACGAGTGGGCGGCTTTATTGCCCATTGCCATGGTGGTATTTTTGTTTTTAGCAGCACGTGCCATTTATAAAGACGAAAAACTGATTAAGAGCCTTGATCGGTTGCGCTGATAAGTAAATACTCCTATAACACATCAAACCCGGCTGTTGCCGGTTTTTTTTATGGAAAAATTCTCCCGTATTGGGATGTTGGGATGGTTTTTTGAAAAGTGTAACTATTGATTATCAGCTATCTTTTGTTTTGGCACGGTTTCGGAAATATTACATACATCAACAGTACTACTTAAAACATTCATCATATAATTTTCCAGGACGGTTACCAATAATGAAAAGCCATACAGTTTGTGTGGCATTTTTCATTTATAGCCCTGCTTGTAATGCATAAAAGATAAACCCCGCCGTATGGCGGGGTTTATCTTTTATGTTGTTTAGTTAATTAGCGCAACCATTTTTCGGGGTCAAAATTTTTGTTTTGTTCGTTTGTAATTAGAAACTC
>JANRMC010000065.1:0-5618 GCA_033761915.1 Flavihumibacter sp. | reverse complement strand
GACCATGTGAGCTTGTTTACCATAACAGCAGTAGCCACCAGCTTTTTAATTTCTATTTATAATATGAGCATGACACCGGATCAGAACAATCCGATGATGAAATACATGCCGTATATTTTCCCGTTTGTGTTATTATTTGTGTTTAACAGTCTGCCATCTGCATTAACCTGGTATTACACAGTATCTAACTTAATTACGCTGGTATTGCAGTGGGTTATTCAGAATTATATTATTGATCATAATAAAATTCTGGCACAAATTGATGAGAACCGTAAGAAGCCCAAGAAGAAATCAGCCTGGGCAGACCGTTTAGAGCAGGTGCAGGAGCAACAAAAGCGCATGCAGGAAGCCAAGAACAAAGGCAACAAGAAATAACAGTTTATAAACAAATACGTTAAAAGACCCGCCGGTATAGCTAAAATCTGGCGGGTCTTTCTTATTTTAGACAACGTATTAACAAGTTGGCACGTCTTTTTATTTATAAAAGCAAACCCATAAAAAAATGAAAAAGCGATTGATACTTTTTTTAATTCCGGTGCTGTTGCTGCTTACTGCGGCCACCGCCCAAAGAAAGGTATCTGAGCTTACGCTGGTATACGATGCCACTGTAAGTACGGGCGACAAAGAGCCTAAACTGGCAGATGCTTTTGACGGCGCCTCCACCACCGTTTACATTAAAGGAAATTTAAGCCGCAGCGAAATGGTGAGTGCTCTTGCTTCTTTTACCACCATACACGATGCAAAGACAGGCGCTGCTGTTTTATTACAGGAAATAAGCGGACAGAAATTACTGATACGTATGACGGCAGAAAACTGGACGGAAAAAAATAAGCGCTACGACAACATCGTATTTACTGCCAGCAAAGAAACCAAGATGATTGCTGGTTATAAATGCACCAAGGCAATTGCCACCATGAAAGACGGCAGCAGCTTTACCGTATATTACACCAATGAGATTATGCCCGAGAATGTGGAGTATAACTCTCAGTTTAAAAACCTGGAAGGGTTACCGCTGGAATATGAACTGGTGCAAGGACCGTTGAAAATTAAATACACCGTTTCTAAAATAAGTCTGAACCCGGTGCCTGC
Source organism: Flavihumibacter sp. (assembly GCA_033761915.1). Classification (GTDB taxonomy): domain Bacteria; phylum Bacteroidota; class Bacteroidia; order Chitinophagales; family Chitinophagaceae; genus JACMLD01. The sequence continues at coordinate 4,529 of JANRMC010000065.1, read as the reverse complement.
TTCAAAATTTGATATACCCAAAACCGGCTACAGGGAGCTGACTTACGAAGAGAGCCGCAAAATGGGTTCTGGTAAATAACAAACAAAAAAGCAAACAATACAACAAAGCCTCTTAACAAGAGGCTTTGTTTTTCTTATTACTTTAGCACTATAAACAAAACGAATGAACCGTGCTTTAAACACTGCTGTAGTGGGCTTTGGTGTATCTGCCAGAACCTTTCATGTTCCATTTTTATTAACCAATCCTAATTTTAACTGGATGGCCGTGGTGGAACGAAACACCAACCTGGCTGTTAGTTATAAAAAAGATATAACTGTTTACCGGTCTTTTGAAGGCATGCTACAAGATGACCGTATTGACCTGGTAATTATTACAACGCCTAATTTAACCCACCTGCCATTTGCAAAAGCAGCCCTGCTGGCTGGTAAACATGTGGTGGTTGAAAAACCTTTTACCATTACCACTGCAGATGCCAAAGAACTGATAGAAACCAGCGAAGCTGTTAATAAACGTATCAGTATTTATCATAACCGCCGTTATGTTACCGATTTTAAAACCATACAACAACTACTGCAGCAGCAATTATTAGGTCAGCTGGCAGAAATGGAAATACATTATAACCGCTATCGCCCCGAAGCAAAACCCAATGCATGGCGGGAAGCACCTTTACCGGGCAGCGGTATTTTATACGATCTGGGTTCGCATTTAATAGACCAGGCAGTAGTACTCTTTGGCATTCCTGCAACCATTACAGCCTTTGTAAATAAGCAGCGTTCTCATGCCCGTGCCGATGATTATTTTGATTTGCGCTTGGATTATGGTGCCCTGCAGGTACGTATAAAAGCAGGCATGCTGGTAAGAGAACCGGGGCCACGTTATCAATTACATGGAGACAAAGGCTCTTTTATAAAATACGGAATGGATCCGCAGGAAGAACAATTAAAGAGTGGCATGTTGCCAACAGATACCGGTTACGGTATTGAATCTAAAACCATTTGGGGCCACTTGCATACTGAACAGGATGGTAAAATTATTAATGAAAAATATCCTTCATTACCGGCTAATCATGCCGATTATTACACGGGCATTTATAACAGCATTGTATTAGGTATGCCCTTAGAAGTTACCCCGCAAATGGCACATAATACCATACGTTTAATTGAACTGGCTTTAGAAAGCAATCAACAAAAATGTACTATTGCCTGTACAGGTTTTTTATAGCGGTATTTAAAACTGAAGAGCTGTTTGAATCATTTAACTATAATACCAACCTCAGTTTTTCATGGCATCATCGTTGCGTCGCAATCCTTTCAACTTTATAAATAATGGCATCAAAAAACAGGTGTATAATAAAAAAACACTAAACTCAACAGTTTCTAAATGTTATAAAATAAAAAGAGGCTGTCTGCTTATGAGACAACCTCTTTTCTATAGAGTTGTTTCTTTAGTCTAAATTGAACAACCCTTTATTCAGTAATTGCAGGGTAGTGGTTTTTTGGTCGGCCGGTATCAGTATAGATACGTTGTGCGGACTGCCGCCATAACTTACCATGCGCACCGGTACCGGCTTTAATGCCTCAAACAGGCGGCTTAATAAGTTTTCAGTAGTAGCCAGCTCATTACCCACAATAGAAATAATGGTTTGATTATCTTCTGCCTCAACCGTACCAAAGGGTTCTAATTCTTTTAATATTTCGGCAAGGTGTGTGTTGCTGTCAATGGTTAACGATACGGCTACCTCAGATGTAGTAATCATATCAATAGGAGTGCGGTATTTTTCAAACACCTCAAATATCTTGCGCAAAAACCCATAAGCCAGCAGCATGCGGCTGCTTTTTACTTTAATAGCAATAATGCCATCTTTTGCAGCAATGGCTTTAACACCTTTGGTAGCCGCTTCTTCCACAATCAATGTTCCCTTGGCATCCGGCTGCATGGTGTTTAATAACTTCACCGGAATATTATAATGCTGCGCCGGCCATATAGAAGCTGGGTGTAAAATTTTAGCACCAAAATAAGCCAGCTCTGCTGCCTCATCAAAACTCAGTTGCTCAATAGGCACGGTCTTTTTAACCACACGGGGGTCGTTATTATGCATGCCGTCAATATCGGTCCATATTTCGCAGGCTGTAGCAGTAGCCGCTGCTGCAATTAAAGAAGCGCTGTAATCGCTGCCACCACGCTTCAGGTTATCTACTTCGCCGCGGGCATTACGACAAATATACCCCTGTGTAATAAACAGTGGGGTAGCCGCATGTTGTTTTAAAATCTGGGCCAGTTTTACTTTAATGCTGCCAATTTGTGGCTCATCGTTGGCATCAATGCTCATAAAGTCTAAAGCTGGTAACAGGTGGTGTGCAATGCCCTGCTCTTCCAGGTACACACAAAACAGTTTAGTACTTAACAGTTCACCCTGCGCCAGTATATCTTTATTCAGCGCCTCGTTAAAAGAAATTTTAAGAATGATGTTTAAAAACTCAAAATGCTCAGCCACTATAGCCTGTGCTTTTTCTAATGATGCCGGTTGTTTTACCAGCTCTTTTATAAAACTGTTATAATGCGCCTGTAATTTTTCAATTTGCTGTTTGGCAGCTTCTTTATCGTTCTTGCTTAAAGCATCGCCAATACCTACCAATGCATTGGTGGTGCCGCTTAAAGCACTTAACACTACAATTTTCTGTTCTGCATCTTTGGTAATTAATTGCGCCACCTGGTGCATACGCTCTGGTTTGCCTACAGAGGTGCCGCCAAATTTCATAATCTTCATTGTACACAATTTTTTAGAGTTGCAAAGATAATGGCAGGTAAGTTACAAACTTCATTGTTTTGTAATTTGGCTACGAACGAGTGGCAGTTAGAGTAACCGGAATATTGATGTAATCAGCCATGGTAACTATGGTGCAGCATCTGTTGCTCGTTGCAAAACCCGGGTAGATTTGTGCCATGCTATCGGGGCACCCGTTAACAGCATTACTCCGGGGAAAAGTATAAAGCGCAGGTATAATTAGTACCAGCAAAATGCAAAAGGGTCATGCATTTAGAAGCTGTTTGAGTTAATTACATTCATTTTATGGTGCACATAATTGATGCTGCCATTATGTATACAGATGAATGGATTGCGACGCAACGATGCTGCCATGAAAAACTGAAGCTGGTATTTACAATAAATAAATGAAACAATTATTTACTCCGGCTGTTCCTTTTTTTGCAAACCCGTTTTTTGTAGTAAGTAATAGCCAATAATATATACCAGCCACAGTGCAGAAAAATAAATAAGCCCCTGCAGGTTGGCGCTGATATCCTGAGGATCGAAGCGGCCATGTATGCGTTTACGAAAAAATGTATTGGAGTAATCCTGCGCCAGCTCTATACAATAGCCAAAAGCATATAAAAAGCCAAAGATGCCGGCATGAATGAGAAGGTTGCGTTTTGCAAACAGGATATTTAAAAACGCTGCTGCCATAAAATAAAAGGCAGTATGCATTTCTTTATCCATACCCCTGAACAGGGTTGGCAAGCGTAACATAAAACCAGCTATAGCAATGCCAAAGCAAAGAATGGTAATAACTATTTTTACACGAGTACTTAAATAGGCCTTCATGCATGTAAAAAGAAAATGTTGGGCAAAAAAGAATTACAGAAAAATGAAGAGCCTGTTTTTTAACCGCGACCCTGTTGCAACTGCTCATTCAAATCTTTAATCTGGTCTTTTATTTTAGCAATTACCGCCGGATCGGTTGCGGTCTTCAGTTGCTCAGTAAGTTTGTTTATCTGGTGTTGTACGGCGTTGGCTTCTCCTGGCATAAATAAAGTATAAAAGGTTAAAAAATGATTTATTTAAATGTACGCCTTTTCCAGTGTTGTGCAATGGTTTCTTTAACTGTTACCCGCGTTTCTTACTTAGCCTTATAAGCAACTACCTGCTTCACTTCACTCACCTGTATCTGCGGCTGCACATTGGTATAGTTTTTAAAATCACTTACAATGGCATCTCTGTTTGCAGCAATGGCTTTATTGTATTCGTTTATATCACCGATGTAAAAATAACCGATGGCCAAAAACGGCGCTTTATCAGCAGCGGTTCTGCCAGAAAGCCCTTTATCAATCTCATAAAACTTTAAGTTAGCACCAATAAACCCCGCCACCATGGGCATGTGTTTTTGTTCATAATAATCCATGTCAAAAGTTTTACCATCTCCGTTGGGGTACAGTATGGTTACTTTAAACATGCCTGCTGCTGCCGCATTATTTACCTGACTGGTTTTGCAAGCCAGCAAACCTGTAAAGGCAACAACCAATAGAAGAAGTCTGAGTTTTAGGGTCATAAAACTGGTTTAAATAATTGTTTATGCTTTTATGCGGTTAAATAAACACTGCCGGTTGCATAGGCAGTTAAGTTTATAATACCCGTTTTACATTTACAGCCATCAGGCCTTTTTTGCCTTCCTGTAATTCAAATTCTACCATATCTCCCTGCTGTATTTCATCTGTCAGTCCACTTTGATGCACAAAATATTCCTGGCCATCA
>JANRMC010000064.1:0-3167 GCA_033761915.1 Flavihumibacter sp. | reverse complement strand
GCAGGCGGTTGTTTAACTATTGCAGTGGTAGCGTTTACATTTATTAAAGCACCAAGTTTAAGAAAACTGGAATATTAAAATTTATATATGAAAAAGTCTGCCAAGGTTACAATTGCTGCTGTTGTGTTTTGCGGAATCGTTATTTTAATATTGATTGTAATTCGGTTTATGGGGATTATACAATGGTATAATATACCCACCACATCAATGGAGCCAACGATTCCGCTGAATACTACATGCTTGAGTAGCAATATTCCATCTATACAAAAAAAGGATGTAGTTGTTTTTAAAAGAATAGTAACCGAAAATGAAATGCCAGGCCGTGGAGGAGAAAAAATGCATTTTACTTACCGTATTGTTGCAACCGGAGGAGATACTTTACAAATAAAAAATGGACTAGTTTATATAAATGGTAATTATGATGACGATAGCCTGAAACTTAATTTTTATTATACGATAGCTAATAAAGACTTAGAAAAAGCTTTAGATATTATAAAAAAGGCAGATTGGATTGAAAATGGAAATATAACTCAGGCAGATACTGAAAATACAATTCTTTTATTATCTGGTGTTGAAAGTAGTAAAATAAGAAAAACCATACCATTAAATCGCTTTTCAAGCACTGATGTAGTTAATGATTTTTTTGGCCAGCCTAAAGGCAGTTTATGGACGATGGATAATTATGGTCCGGTTGTTGTTCCTGCCGAACATTATTTTTTTCTTGGGGATAATAGAAATGCAGCCTTAGACTCCCGCTTTATTGGTTTTGTGCACAAAAAAAATATTGTAGGAAAAATTATTCAGTGTTATTAAACGGTTTCCGTTAATTTTTCCATTACCAAAAAAGTAATGGGGCAAAAGCTGCTGTTTTTTAATGTTAGCTGTGGACGTTTAAGCAAAACATCTTCATCTGTATACGGAAAGCGTTCACAGTCGGAAGGACGTACTTCATAAATACTGCAATAATTATTGGTGCCTAAAAAAGCACAGGGCTTGGTTTTTAAAACATAATCGCCTTCATTATCCAATTGCAGATAAGTATCTATAAACACACTTTCTTTTAGGCGCAGGTGTTTGCTGATGCGTTTAATATCGGGTGTTTTAAAACGGGGCGAATAGTTTTTGCAGCAGTTGGCACATTGCAGGCAATCTACCGCAGCCACCGCTGCCTCATGTGCATCGGGTAATTGCTGCAGCACTTTATTTTTATTGGCCCGCTGTAAAAACTGCTTATAAGTTTTTTGCTGCTCAGCCGCTTTCTTTTCCCAATTTGCCGGTAATTGCATACAATAATTAAATTCTGAAAGCCGAAGGTAAAAGCTAAACCGATAGCCTGTATTTTTGCAGCGCAATTTTAATTTTATTATGAGTAGTTTACGTGAACAGTGGCTCATCCTCATCAGCACACCACTGTATATAATTATTATAGCAGCAGAATTACTGGTTAGTAATTACCGCCACCGTAAACTGTATACGTTTAAAGATACGGCGCAGAATGTGTACCTGATGTTGCTGAATGCGGGTATTGATTTATTGTTTCGCAGCCTCTATTTTATAGTTTGGTATTATTGTTACCAGCACCGCATACTAACCATTACCAACAGTATTTTGTATTGGGTGGCGCTATTTGTGGCAGAAGATTTTTTGTATTACTGGCTGCACCGGTTTGACCACGAAGTGCGGTTTTTCTGGGCTACGCACGTTACGCACCATTCATCTTCACTTATGAATTTTACGGTGGGCTTTCGCTCTTCGGTGTTTCAGCCGCTGTACCGTTTTATTTATTTTATACCCCTGCCCTTTTTGGGTTTTCAGCCACTGGATATTGCCTTTGTTTATGCCGCCACGCAGATATGGGGCATTTTTGTACATACCGAACTGATCAGGAATATGGGCTGGTTGGAATATATACTGGTAACCCCATCGCACCACCGGGTGCACCATGCCTCTAACCCCAAATACCTGGATAAAAACATGGGCATGTTTTTAATTGTGTGGGATAAACTCTTTGGCACTTTTCAGGCAGAACTGCCCGCAGCCAATTACCAACCCATTAAATACGGATTGACCAAACCGCTGGAAAAAGAAACCGCCAGCACCATTGTACTGCACGAGTGGGACGCTATTATAAAAGATGTAAAACGCCCCGGCCTCAGCCTGCGCCAGAAACTGGGCTACCTGTTTGGGCCGCCCGGCTGGAGCCACGATGGCAGCCGGCAAACCAGCCACCAACTGCGCCAGCAAGAACAACAGGAACAACAATAATACGTTTATACCCAACGCTTATTAACAGGCTTTGCACGCATTAAACAAATGACTGTTATTCTGCGTTTCAATTATTAAATTTGCACCCGCTTAAAGTTCATTAAAATAAGGCAGGTTACTGGCAGGCAATGGCGGATGTGCCACTACCGCACAAGGGTGCGACGCAACGGCTGCTGAACCGGAGTTACGATTGCTGGCTACCAAAAAGAACATTCAACATTAAACTATAAACAGGTCTATGAATTTTTTTGAAGCACAACAAAACGAGTTTAAAGGAAGACATATCGGTCCCCATGAAACTGACACCCAAAAAATGCTGCACACCATTGGCGTTGGTTCTTTAAGTGAGTTAATTGATAAAACCGTGCCGCAGGGCATACGCATGAACCATGCATTAAACCTGCCCGCCCCATTGAGCGAATACCAATACCTGCAACACATTACCGAAGCAGGCGCTAAAAACAAAATCTTTAAAAATTATATTGGCCAGGGTTATTACGATACTATTACGCCGGCTGTAATACTGCGTACTATTTTTGAAAACCCGGGTTGGTATACCCAATACACTCCTTACCAGGCAGAAATCAGTCAGGGCCGTTTAGAAAGCTTATTAAACTTTCAAACCATGGTTAGCGATTTAACCGCCCTGCCCATTGCCAATGCTTCTTTATTAGATGAAGCTACCGCAGCGGCAGAGGCCATGACCATGTTTTTTAATACGCTGAACAAGCAAGACCATATTGAGCGACCCAAGTTTTTTGTTGATGAGCAAACTTTTCCGCAGACGATTGATTTGTTATATACCCGTGCTTTACCCATAGGCATTGAAATTGTAAAAGGCGATTATAAAAATGCTGTTATTGATGGCAGCTATTTTGGTGCGCTGGTGCAATACCCTAATA
>JANRMC010000063.1:0-5510 GCA_033761915.1 Flavihumibacter sp. | reverse complement strand
CCCCGAGCTGGCTATTGCCGGCGTATATGCAGAAATAGAAAAAATACGCCGCAACATATGGTTAGAGTTAAATAGTTATTTAACCCCGCTGGAGCAAACCAATATACTTACCACCATTTTATACAATTACTATAATTTAAAAGGCACCGAAATTAATTATGCAGAGCCCAACGAGTTTTTAGTTAATAAACTGATAGATACTAAAAAAGGTAATGCCATTGCCAATGGTATATTGTATTTAATAATGGCAGAACTGCTGGATGTGCCCATAAAAGCCATTAACATACCACGCCAGTTTATACTGGCTTATTTTGATGTGGACTATAACTGGCAACTACCCGGCAACCCCGCACAAAAAATTCAGTTTTATATAGACCCCATGACCGGGCATGTATTTACACAAAAAGATGTGGATACCTATTTCAAGCGCATACAGGTGCCGCCCACCGCTTCTTATTTCAAACCCATCAGCAAAAAGCGCATCATTCAATTTCTGCTGGAAGAATACAGCAAATGTTTTGATGCCGGCAACCAGCAGTATAAAAAAACAGAGCTGCTCATACTGGCCGATTCTTTAGGCGAATAATTTTTTGGTAGCCGGCAGCAGTACATGCCTCAGCAGTGGTTGCGTCGCACACTTTTACTGAAGAATGTTTATGGCCAATAGCTAATAGTCCATCGTAAAAACCATTGACTATAAACCATAGACCATTAACCCGCCACCGTACAAGTGTGCGACGCAACGATGCCTAATAGCAGCACACCGCCTGGCTAATACTTACCATAAAGTGGTATTGTTCTTCCTGCGCATCTGGCATAGCTTCATGGTTTATTAAACCTAAAACTTATTCTATGCCCTCAGTTAAAAAAGCAAAACGTACTGCACTCAAAAAAGCAAGCGCTGCAAAAGCCGTTAAAAAAACAGCCACTAAAGCATTGCTGCCACTTGTAAAAACACATAAACTGTATATAGAAAGTTGTGCATTTTTTCCGGCCAACAGCAGCGATGGGTATATAGATAATTTTCAAAGTGGCCGCCATACGGCTGTTGCTAACCGCACATTGTTAACCCCTATTGTTTTACCGGTAGGCGCTAAATTAACTTCCATCCGCATTCATTATACCAACACCACGGTTACCACACCCATTGCCCTTTTTCTGCGCAAGCATGCCGACAGGCATTGCCCTTCCGGCGAAATAGAAATGTCGTTTATTAATTTACCCAACAGCCCATTTCCCCCCGATAATTATTTAACAGTCACAGACACCACTTTTCCGGATGCGGGGAAAATAAAAGACCGTTACCTGCATTACTTAGAAATACCCGGCACCGGAGATTTTGGCGGCGGCGGAAGAATTACCATCAGAGGGGTGAGTGTTGTTTATAAATACTGATAGTTGTTTCATTAAAGTCGGCTCAGTATAAATATACCGGGCCGGCTTTTTTATTAAGGCGTTGCAGCCACTTGCACCTCAATCTTACTTCGCGGCTTTTTACATAACTTCAGCTAATGATGCAGATATATGCCATTGGAGATGGAGCTATAACGCTTAGCCTGGGCAACCAGGTAAACGACTTTTTAAATAAAAAAGTAATTGCGGTGCAGCAGTGGGTATGGCAAAACCGTTTTAGTGGTTTAAAAGATGTGGTGACAGGCTATGCCACCTGCACATTGTATTACGATGCCTTTATAGTAAAGCAGCATTACAAACCAGCATCCTCTGCGTATGCGTGGGTACAACAATTTTTAGAAAAGGCCTTTCATCAATCGCTGGTAGAACTGTATACAGAGCCACGCAGCATTCGTATTCCGGTTTGTTACGATGAAGATTTTGGTACAGATATAAAATTGCTGGCAGCCAGCAAATCTATGGCAGCAGAAACCATCATAAATATTCATACCAGCAATACCTACCGGGTTTATATGGTAGGGTTCTTACCCGGCTTTGCTTATATGGGTATGGTAGATGAGGCTATTGCAATGCCCCGTAAGCAACAACCACAAACTGTGGCCGCAGGCAGTGTGGGTATTGCAGGGTATCAAACCGGTATATACCCTTTAAGCAGCCCCGGCGGCTGGAACATTATTGGCCGCACTCCGGTACAAATGTTTAATGAAAATAAGCAGCCACCTGTTTTGTTGCAGGCTGGTGATGAAGTGCGTTTTGAACGCATCAGCAGAGATGCTTTTAATAACTGGATGGGCCAATAATTCATTCACCTTTTAAAGAAACTTAATTGTCTGTTGTAATTATAAAACCCGGTATACTGGATAGTCTGCAGGATGCAGGCCGTTATGGTTACAGCCATTGGGGTATTAACCCCGGTGGTGCCATGGATAGTTTTGCTGCTACTGTAGCCAATGCATTGGTGTGTAATAAAACAACGGAAACTGTATTGGAATTGCATTTTCCGGCATCGCAACTGTTGTTTGAACAAAACAGTTTAATTAGTATTTGCGGGGCCGATTTTACGCCGGTATTAGACGGAGCGCCAATCCCCTTGTGGCAACCCATTCTTATCCGTAAAAACAGCATCCTGCATTTTAGAAACCAACAGAAGGGCGCCCGTTGTTATATTGCGGTGCATGGTGGTTTTGAAGCTGCAGAATGGTTGGGCAGCAGCAGTACGCATTTAAAATTAGCACTGTCTGGTTTTAATGGCCGCCGCCTGGAAAAAAACGACCAGCTTTTATTTAAAGAGCCCTGTATTTATTTTGCTTCTTTGTTATCTGCAGGAAAACCTTTCCGTATTTTAAACTGGGGCGCCAGTGTGTATAACACCTATGCATGGCCCAACGAAATATTTTTTATACCCGGGCCTCAAATTAATTACCTGGCTATTGATGCAAAAGAACTGGGGGCTGTTAATTTTACCATACATCCTTCCAGCGACCGGATGGGCTACCATTTAAGAGGTGAAGCATTAACCATTACCCATACAGAAGAAATTATTTCAACCGGGGTAACAAGGGGTACCATACAATTATTACCCTCTGGCCAATTGGTGGTGTTAATGGCCGATCACCAGACCACAGGCGGCTACCCCATTATTGGCACCTGCATACAGGCCCACCTGCCCAAGCTGGCCCAGCTAAGAGCCAGTGAAGCAATACAGCTACTGCCGGTTGATATGGAAAGTGCCGAAGAATTGTATTGCCAGCAGCAAAACGATTTGCAGCTGATTACAGAAAACTGCCAGCTTCACCTGAAAGAATTATTATGCAAAGCATAGATATTAATTGCGATATGGGAGAGAGTACCCTATTATGGCCTTACCATATTGAAAACGACCTTGCATTGCTGCAATATGTAAGCAGTATAAATATTGCCTGCGGGGCACATGCCGGCGATGCAGCTACTATGCAAACCATAATAACTGCTGCTGCAAAAAACAATATTGCCATTGGCGCACACCCTTCTTTTGAAGACAGAGAAAATTTTGGCCGCACCAATCACACATTATCACCCGCTGCCGTGTACCAGTTGCTTTGCGCACAAATAACTTTTTTGCAAACAGTGGCCGTGGCTGCCGGCGCTGCCGTTGCACATGTTAAACCACACGGTGCTTTGTATAATATGGCCGCCAAAGACGATTCACTTTCTCAGGCTATTGCACAGGCCGTTAAAGATTCGGGCATACAAAAATTATATGGTTTAAGTGGCAGCCATTTAATAAAAGCCGCTGATGCGTTGGGGTTGCAGGCTGTATCAGAAGTATTTGCAGACCGTACATATCAGCCCGATGGCAGCCTTACCCCAAGAACAGCACCCAATGCTTTAATAGAAGAAGATGGTGTTGCGGTGCAACAGGTTTTACAAATGATACAACAGTATACCGTAACTGCTGTTAACGGCACTGCAGTAGCCATAAAAGCAGACACCGTTTGCATACACAGTGATGGCAAACATGCCCTGCAGTTTGCCCAACAACTGCACAGCACCTTGCGGCAACACCGTATTATAATTACAGCACCTTCTAAATAAATACCATTGCAGCCCCATACCTCTACTACTTCGTTTAAAAGTTTTTTAAAAGGTCCGCTTGCCGGCGCGGCATTCTTAATGGCCACTTCCGCCATTGGCCCCGGCTTTATTACGCAAACCACCGTGTTTACACAGCAACTGCTCAGCAGTTTTGGTTTTGTAATACTCATTTCTGTGTTGCTGGATATTATTGTGCAGCTAAACATCTGGCGCATTGTAGCGGTGGCCCAATTACAGGCGCAGGATATTGCCAACTGCGTTTTTCCGGGTATGGGTTATGTGCTGGCAGCTTTAATTGTTTTGGGCGGACTGGCCTTTAACATAGGTAATATAGCCGGTGCCGGTTTGGGTTTAAATGTTTTAACCGGTATAGATGTTTTAACCGGTGCCGCCATCAGCACGGCCATTGCGTTGTTTATATTCTGGATTAAAGAAGCCGGCGCTGCCATGGATTGGTTTGCCAAAATACTGGGCTTTGTAATGATTGCATTAACGGTGTATGTGGCCATACAATCGCAGCCGCCAGTAGTAACGGCGTTGCAGCATTCCATACTGCCACAACAGGTAAGCACTACTGCCATCATTACACTGGTGGGTGGCACGGTAGGTGGTTATATCAGCTTTGCCGGAGCGCATCGCTTGCTGGCTGCCGGTGTAAAAGGAGAAGCACAATTAAAACAGGTAAGCAAAAGCAGCATATTGGCCATTGTGGTGGCAGCCGTAATGCGGGTGTTGTTGTTTTTAGCCGCATTGGGTGTGGTGCTAAGCGGTGCAGTTATTAATAAAGACAATCCGGCGGCACATGTATTTCAACTGGCGGCCGGTAATCTTGGCTATAAAATATTTGGTGTGGTGTTGTGGAGTGCTGCCATTACATCGGTGGTGGGGGCTGCGTACACTTCTGTTTCATTCATCAGTAATTTTCATCCCTGGTTAAAAAAACAAGAGCGCAGCATTATCAGCGGGTTTATTATTTTTTCCATGGTGGTGTTTGCATTGGTGGGCCGCCCGGTAAAAGTATTGGTAACGGTGGGCGCATTAAATGGGTTAATACTACCCGTGGCTTTGGCCTTGCTGCTGATAGCGGCACACAACAAAAAAATTATGGGCAGTTACCGGCACTCAAAATGGTTAACCGTGGCTGGCGGGCTGGTGGTAGTGTTAATGGGTTATATGGGCATACAATTATTGCTGACGGATTTATTCAGGTAGCCGGCATTTGTTTTTCATAGCAGCAGCCGTTGCGTCGCACACTTGTGCGGTATTGCTTTTGGCAGCAATGCGTGGCAGTTTTCCCAGAGTGTATCAAAGGGGCGCATCATTCAGCATAGGATTTTTTTGATTGGAGATTTGCGGGTGCTATCTTTTCTTAACGGTTGCTGTTTTCACCAACCGGAATTAAAGACTATCTTTAGAGTAGTGCAGGCTTTTATAATGTATAGCCGGATGAATTTGGGATTCTAACTCATTTTAGTGAGTGCGTTTCGGTTGGTGGGGACACCAACCGATAGAGAAAGGCTAAT
>JANRMC010000062.1:0-24162 GCA_033761915.1 Flavihumibacter sp. | reverse complement strand
GATTAAAAATAGTACCAGACAGGCTACCGACATGGTAAACTTGCGGTGCCATTCTATCAGGTGAAAACGAAGGTCCTTTCTTTTACTGTCATATTCTACCGCATTTACGTCTAATGCAGATTTTACTGCACCCGCCTGCGTAATCGCCTTCTCGCCAGAATAGTTTTTGGCAGAATCTGCAATAATGTCTTCAAACTTCTTATATTTTTTGGTGCTCGTCTGCTTACTCCAGTTGCTATCTATGTATTTAGAAAAGGTGAGATAGCCCTGCATTTCTGTTTTCACTTTTGCTTTGTAGCGGGCCGTAACCAACTCCAATGAATCAATAGATTTATTGAGTTGCCGGATACTTAACATGCGCCAGTTATCTTTAAAAACGCTATCCTCTGTTTTATTCAGTTTAAAAGAGCTGAGGTCAAATACCTTTTTATAGTTTTTAAAACCCAGGCGTACATATTCTGTTGTTAAATTATTTCTTTCGCCTTTTTCTGAATACCTCCAGCCATCTTGTAAATAAAATTCTAAAAAACGTTTATCGTCTGAAACACGCATTTGCCCATGTTTGGCAAAAATCACATTGTCTTGTAAGCCATAATTTTTTTCGTAAACCACCACATCGTGTATGGTGGTACCGTCTTTTTCTTTCTTTCCTATTTTAATAACATATCCGTCAATGCGATCGTAAAACATCCCTTCTTTAATATCAAAGGCGGGTTTAGAAACAATAATATCGTATTTAAGGGTGTTTAGTTTTAAGTTGGCAACCGGTATAATGTAGTTGTTAAATAAAAACGCAATGCCGCAAATAAATAAACAAGCCACAAGTAATGGGCGCATAAACCGGTTTAAAGAAATGCCGGCAGACTTTATAGCAACCAGCTCAAAAGTTTCTCCCAGGTTGCCAAACGTCATAATAGAAGATAAGAGCACAGCCAGCGGCAGGGCCAGTGGCACCACGGTGGCGCTTACATAACTCATTAGCCGGGCAATGGTTCCAAGATCTAGCCCTTTACCAACTATATCATCTATATATAACCAGAAAAACTGCAGCACCAGTACAAAAAGCGTAATAAAGAAGGTGGCTATAAACGGGCCTACAAACGCTTTCAGAATTAATTGGTCTAACTTTTTTATCACAAAAGGCCGGGGCTGTTTTTTTGATGAATAACTTTAGCTTATGGAAGTATCAAAAATACAGCTTTCGGCAAATGAATTAGAACTGGTACTAAATAAAGAGTGGATTTTAACAAAGCACCGCATTATTAATAAGGTGTATGAGTTATTGGGCAATGTTGCCGGCGAAATGCAATTGGCTGCAGCTTCTTTTTATACCTGCACCGGCCCCGGGGTTTGGCAAAACACCCCCAAAATTTCAAAGGGCGAGCAGTATGAACAATTGCCTTATGTGGTATTAGACTATCCGCGTGTTTTTACCAGACAGGATGTTTTTGCAATTCGTAATTTTTTTTGGTGGGGCCACTATTTTACCACCACCCTGCATTTAAAAGGAAAGTTTGTTGCCCAATATGCAAACAATATTGCTGCTAATAAAACCAGTGACACTACACTATATATAGCCGGTGGCGGTAAGGAGTTTAATTTTACCATTGAAAAAGAATACAGCCGCTGCGATACCGGTAACTGGCCTACGGCAGCAGCATTGAAAGAAATGCCATTTATAAAACTAGCTGTGGTATGCCCCTTGCAGCAATGGACACAGGCGCCCTTACAACTAATAAATAACACCAACTTGTTGCTGAATTTATTGCGATGCATGTAGCGGTATGGCACAAGAGTGCGACGCAACAGTTGCCGGGTATTGTACTGCTGCTGGTAACAAAATAAAAAATTAACTACCGATGCGGTGGAATAAGTCTTTAACCTGGTAACCCCAAAGCTGGCTCTGGTCTTTTATGTCTTTTTTTTCTGCAAAATCTTTTACCACCAGGATGGTTTGATTGGTAACCTCAGATTTTTCTATTCTGAATTCAAAATATTCTTCTTTAGGCGCATGCAGCCAGTGAAAACGAATAAACTGATCTTCTTCTTTTTCTAACACTTCTGCTTTTTCTACTGATCCATTCCATGAAAACATAAAAATATTATCTCTCTCATCTACTTTATCTGCAAACCACTCTTGCATACCTGCAGGAGTGCTCAAGAATTCGTATAGGATAGAGGGTGAACACCGAACCGGGTACTCCAACGTAAATAATTGTTTCTTCATCTCTTGATCGTTAACATATTATCATCCAATGGTGCAATTATAGAAATTTATTTTACGTGGCAAAATTTTAAGGCTACTTTTTTTTACGCTTACATTAAAATTGGTGAATTAAAAAAATATAGCCAACAGGTTTGAGAAACAACCAGTTGCCAACCCCCTTTTACCAGCATTATGGGCTTAAGATACCCACAGAAGCAGCATTTAGCAAAAGAATACTGCCCATGTATAAGAAAATAACTGAAACTGCGTTATTTATGAAATCCAATTACCTGAAAAACCAGTAATCCAAAATTATTACCCATGAGCATGCGTCAACTCAAAATCTCCAAATCCATTACCAATCGGGAGTCGCAGAGTTTAGAAAAATACCTGCAGGAAATTGGTAAAGTAGAACTCATTAGCCCGGAAGAAGAAGTGAAGCTGGCCCGAATGATTAAACAGGGAGATCAGCGTGCACTGGATAAGTTAACAAAGGCAAACCTTCGTTTTGTGGTGTCGGTTGCCAAACAATACCAAAATCAGGGGCTTTCTTTACCAGACCTTATTAATGAAGGCAACCTGGGTTTAATTAAAGCTGCCCAGCGTTTTGATGAAACCCGTGGCTTCAAATTTATTTCTTATGCCGTGTGGTGGATCCGCCAAAGCATTTTACAATCATTGGCAGAACAAGCCCGTATTGTACGTTTACCGCTAAACAAAGTAGGACTTACCAATAAAATACAAAAAGCATTCTCTCAGTTAGAGCAGGAGTTTGAAAGAGAACCCTCTGCAGAAGAACTGGCCGAAATGCTGCAGTTAGATATTGATGAAGTACGCTCCACCCTCAGTATAAACGTGCGGCACGTAAGTACCGACACCCCCATTTCTGAAGGCGAAGAAGGCACTTTAATTGACCTTTTAGAAAACCCCAACGCAGAAAAAACCGAGAAGAATATAGAGCATGATGAATCGCTGAAACAAGAAATTGAACGGTCTTTAAAAGCCCTTACAGAACGCCAGAAAGAAGTAATCTGCTATTTCTTTGGCATTGGTATAGACCACCCAATGACGCTGGAAGATATTGGCGAACGCTTTAGCCTTACCCGAGAAAGGGTGCGCCAGATAAAAGACAAAGCCATTACTAAATTAAAAACTACCAACCGCAGTCAAATTTTACGCAGTTACCTCGGCACATAATTTTACTTAAAGTATATTTGCAACCTTAAAAGGTGAATGTAGCTTACATTCACCTTTTATTTTTTAAAATAATACCAGCAACCATTCACTATTCAGCACCGTTGCGTCGCAATCCCTTCAGCCGCATTGCAACGCCGGGCAATAAATAAGGCAAACTATGTTTCAGTCATTAAGCGAAAAATTAGAATCAGCGTTTAAGCAGCTAAAAGGCGAAGGAAGAATTACCGAACTTAATATAGCTGCCACCGTAAAAGAAATACGCCGCGCATTGGTAGATGCCGATGTAAACTTTAAAATAGCCAAAGAATTTACAGACCGTGTAAAAGACAAAGCCCTTGGCGAAAAAGTAATTACCGCCATCAGCCCCGGTCAGTTAATGACCAAAATTGTAAAAGATGAACTGGCAGACCTGATGGGTGGCACCGAAAGCGAACTAAACGCCAAAGGCAACCCCGCCGTAATTTTAATAGCCGGCTTACAAGGTTCTGGTAAAACCACATTTAGTGGCAAACTGGCCAACTATTTAAAAAACAAAAAAGGCCTATCGCCCTTATTAGTGGCCGCAGATATTTACCGCCCGGCGGCTATGGAACAGTTGCGGGTTTTAGGCGAACAAATTGGGGTGGATGTACATTTAGAACCGGAAACCAAAGACGCTGTTGCCATTGCCAAAAACGCGGTGCAGGCAGCCCGCAGCAAAAACAAAAATGTAGTAATTATAGATACGGCCGGCCGCCTTGCAGTAGACGAGGCCATGATGACTGAAGTGGCGAATATTAAAAACGCCATCAACCCGCAAGAAATACTGTTTGTAGTAGACTCAATGACGGGGCAGGATGCCGTAAACACCGCCAAAGCCTTTAATGACCGTTTAGATTTTACCGGCGTGGTGCTAACCAAGCTGGATGGTGATACCCGCGGTGGTGCCGCCCTAACCGTAAAATACACGGTTCAAAAACCCATAAAATTCATCAGCAGTGGTGAAAAAATGGAGACCCTGGATGTATTTTACCCCGAAAGAATGGCCCAGCGTATATTGGGCATGGGAGATATTACCACCCTGGTAGAAAAGGCGCAGGAGCAGTTTAATGAAGAGCAAGCCCGTAAGCTGGAAAAGAAAATTCGCAAAAACCAGTTTGATTTTGAAGACTTTAAAACCCAACTGGAGCAAATTAAAAAAATGGGTAACCTAAAAGACCTCATGGGCATGATACCCGGCGTTGGAAAAGCCATTAAAGATGTAGATATCAGCGATGATGCCTTTAAAGGCATAGAAGCCATGATTAATTCCATGACCCCGCAGGAAAGAAACAACCCCGACCTGATAGACCAAAAACGCCGCACCCGCATTGCCAAAGGCAGCGGTAAAGACCTGGCCGATGTAAATGCCTTTATGAAACAGTTTGATCAGATGAAGCAAATGATGAAGATGATGAATAAAATGCCCATGGGCGGCCGTATGCCGGGCCTGGGTAAAAGATTTTAAAAAAGCCGGGGCTTTTTAGCAAAAAAACAGCAGAAAATAACCTGTTTAAAAAAGCATTTGAATTAAATTTGCTCAATAATTGCAGATGATTAAATTTGCAATCCCTTAATTATAAGGATTAACCCTATTTCTTAACGCATTTAAATGTCTATTTAAGATGCCAGTTAAAATGAGACTGCAAAGACACGGGTCTAAAAAAAGACCATTCTACTTCATAGTAGTGGCAGATGCCCGTGCACCCAGAGATGGTAAATTTATTTCTAAGATCGGAACGTACAATCCTCTTACAGTTCCTGCAACAATCCAGTTAGATCGCCAAAGAGCATTAGATTGGTTACAAAAAGGTGCAGAACCAACAGATACCGTACGTCGTATCCTGTCTTTCAAAGGCGTGCTTTATTTAAAGCACTTGTTACGTGGTGTTGGCTTAGGTTTGTTTGATGATGCTACTGCAATGCAAAAATTTGCGGTATGGCACAAAGAACACGAAGAGCAAATTCGTAAAAAACAAGAAGAAAACCGCCGCAACATGGGCCGTGGTGGCAGAAGACCACAAGGTGGCAACTTCCGCAGACCAGAAAGAACATCTGAAAACGGAAACGCTTAATAATTTCCCAACTCAGTCAATACAATCCCGGTTTTATAACCGGGATTTTTTGTTGCCCAACTTCACCGCCGCATGCAACATCCTTGCGTCGCACAGCGTGTACGGCAACGCTTTTATCAACGCTTTCCTTCTAATAAATCAACAACAGATAAACGGTAACGTTTGTGGTTTTAAACTGCTTGCCTTTATCTTTACGCACAAAAGCATCCCATTCTTTACATGACAGAGTATTTTAAAATAGGTAAACTGGTAGCCACCTTTGGCGTTAAAGGAGAATTAGTACTAAAGCACAGCTTGGGTAAAAAAACCTCGCTAAAAGGGTTAGAAGTATTGTTTATTGAAACACGGAAAGATGAGATGCTGCCCTATTTTATACAATCCACCAAAATAAAAACAGCCGAAGAAATATATATAAAGCTGGAAGGTGCCGATACCCGCGAAACAGCCCATGCCTTAACACAGAAAGAAGTATGGCTGAACAAAGAAGACTTTGATAAATACGCTGCCAAATCTTCTCCTATTTCATTACTGGGTTACCAGCTTATAAATGAAGAGCAACCCATTGGTGAAGTATTAGAAGTAATAGAACAGCCCCACCAGTTATTATGCCGCATACTATATAAAAACAACGAAGCCTTAATACCAGTGCATGAGCAAACCCTGCAGCGGATTGATAAAAAAAACAAACAGGTATTTCTTGTGCTGCCAGATGGATTGCTGGATATTTACAGCTAACCATATTATTTTATGAAACACAGGTATAAAATAGTGTCTTACCTTAAAACTATCTTTATTTAAACCAAACCGTGTATTGCATGTACTCTGGTGCCGGCATAAATTCCTGCCTTTATTTTTTATAACCATCAATAGCCGCCCAATGCGCTGCCGATGAACCGAGCGTGGCAAGGATGCTGCCATAAGAAACCACCGCCGGCTACCCTATTAATTTATTTTTAGTCTTAACAACAAATTTTATCTGTTACCTGTTATTAGGCCGTAACTTGCAGCAACCCATCCATCATGCCGGTAGTTTCTATAAAAAATTTAAATAAAACCTTTAAAGATTTTAAAGCCGTATCTGATCTTTCTTTTACCGTGGAAGAAGCAGATGTATACGGTTTTTTGGGGCAAAACGGGGCCGGCAAATCTACCACCATAAGAATGTTACTAACGCTGATTGCGCCTACCAGCGGCACATTGGAGCTATTTGGCATGAACCTGCGGCAGCACCGCCGGGAAATTTTACAACAGGTGGGTGCAGTTATTGAAAGACCCGATTTATACAAATATTTATCTGGCTACGAAAACTTATTGCTGTTTGCTAAAATGAGTGGGTTGCGCCTTACCCGAAATCAGTTGATGGAACAACTGGAAGTAGTGGGGCTGGCCGACAGAGCTGCTGGCAAAGTAAAAACCTATTCGCAGGGTATGAAGCAACGTTTGGGTATTGCAGTGGCATTAGTGCATAACCCCCGTTTAATTATATTGGATGAACCTACCAATGGTTTAGACCCGCAGGGCATTGCAGACATACGCAATCTTATTTTATACCTCAGCCGGCAGTTAAAAAAAACAGTCATTGTATCATCGCATCTGTTGAGTGAAATTGAACAGGTGGCCACCCGTATGCTGATTATTGACAAAGGCAAAAAAATGGCAGAGGGAAGTGTATCAGAATTATTTGATCCGGCAAAAACCATTGTTAAGTTAAGCACCGATAATGTGGGGGCTGCATTAAGCCGCCTTAAAACAAGTAATTGGGCAAATACCATTACACAAACCAGTGGGCATTTAATAACATTTCAGGTACACAAAAACCAGGTGGCCTTATTAAACAAAGACCTGGTGGCATTAGATATACCCGTGCTGGGTTTGCAACCTGGCAATTCTTTAGAAGAATACTTTTTATCATTAACCGGCAATAACCAACATGTGGCAGCTTTTACAAATTGAATTATTTAAAATATTTCGTAAGCCACGCACCTACATCAGTTTTGGTGCTATAGCAGCCATGGTGCTGATAATACAGGTTGCCTTAAAATTTGATGGCCGTTCTTATATTGAATTTGTATTAGGCAGCCTGAAAGACTCTTTAGAAATTCCGTTTGATAATATTCTGAATGGTTTTTTTATATGCTTTGTTATTTTAAACCTGCTGTTGATACATATACCTCTTTTAATTGCATTGGTGGCCGGAGATCTGGTAGCCGGAGAAGCGAATATGGGCACCCTGCGCCTGCTGGCTACAAAACCCATCAGCCGTACCCAATTAATGCTGGCTAAGTTTTTTGCAGCCACGATTTATACTGCAATGCTTTTATTGTGGATGGCCTTGCTGGCATTGGCACTGAGTATTTTTTTGTTTGATACCAATGATATAATTGTAGCCCGTAACGATGCCATAGAATTGATAAAAAAAGACGATGTACTCTGGCGATATATAGCTGCCTTTGGTTATGCCACAGTAGCTTTAACTACTGTAGCCGCCCTGGCATTTTTGCTTTCTATTTTTGCTGATAACTCCATTGGGCCCATTGTTGCCACCATCAGTATTGTTATAGTGTTTACCATTCTTTCAGAAATGCAGATTCCTTTATACGACCGCACCGTAAAGCCTTACTTATTTACCTCACATATGCTGGCATGGAAGGGATTCTTTTATTTAAAAACAGATAGTGAGGGCACCAGCATACCCGGCACCATTGAAAACCTGCCGGCTGTTTTAAGAAGCATGGCCGTATTATTAACCTACATCGTTTTATTTGTTACCACAGCCATTACAATATTTAAAAGAAAAGATATTTTAAGTTAGTATGGTAACAGTAATTAAATATTTACCAATGAAGCGTCCTTTTCTATTCTTGCTGTTATGTTTAACAAAGGTATTTGCACAGGCACAAACCATTACACCCGAACAATTGATTGAAAAGGTAAAAACCAAACTGGAGCAGGTAAATAACTACAAAGCTTTGGGTGAAATGAAAACCAATATCAGTTTTTTAAAAGTACCTAACTCACAAGTAACTGTTTATTTTAAAAAACCCAATAAACTAAAAATAAAGAACGAAAAAGGTATTTCGCTGGTGCCAAAGGGCACTGTAAGCATAAGCCTGAACACGGTATTAAAAGGCAATTATCAGGCTTTAGATGCAGGCACCACTACTCTTAATGGAATTGCTGTAAGAGTTATTAAACTATTGCCAACCGAAGAAAACAGTGAAGTGGTATTGTCTACCCTTTATATAGATGCCAGCCGGTTTTTGGTAATGCAGGCAAAAACCACCACCAGAGAAAACGGCACCCACGAGTTGCAGTTAACATATAACAAATACGCCAACTATGCACTGCCCGATAAAGTGGTATTTACCTTTAATACCAGCGAGTATAAATTACCCAAAGGCGTAACTTTTGATTACGATGATGGTTCAGAAAAAAAGAAACCCGCCGGCAAGCAAGACCAGCGGGGTAAAATAGAAATTACCTACAGCACTTATGAAATAAATAAAGGCGTAAGTGATGCTGTATTTAATTAAGCTTCCTCAATACGTTCATCTTCTGCACCGGCTAATAATTTATCTGTAACCCGCTTCAACGGATTTTTTCGGTTTTCTTCATATTGCTGGCGCTGGTTAATGATATCCACACAAGTAAATATGGCGGCTAAAAAAGAAGCAACATCTGCTTTGTTTTTACCGGCAATATCAAAAGCAGTACCATGGTCCGGAGAGGTTCTGATGCCCTGCAGCCCGGCGGTATAATTAACCCCTTCGCCCATTGCTAAAGACTTAAATGGAATTAAACCCTGATCGTGATACATGGCCAGTACCGCATCAAACTTTTGATATTGGCCTCTGGCAAAAAAAGCATCTGCACTATAAGGGCCGTACACTATAACATTACTGTTACTTTGTTTAAAATCTTTAATAGCAGGTTTTATAATTTCGTCTTCTTCTTTACCTATCAACCCTTCATCACCGGCATGTGGGTTTAACCCCAATACTGCAATTTTGGGTTTATCAATACCAAAATCTTTCAGCAAGCTGTCTTTTAAAATACCCAGTTTAGAAATAATGCCTTCTTTGGTAATATACTTTGCCGCTTCAGCTACGGGCACATGCTCTGTTACCAGCCCCACCCGCATATTTTCTGCCACCATCAGCATTACCACATCTTTTGCATTGTATAAATGTTTCAGGTAAGGGGTGTGGCCGGTAAAATTAAAGTCGGCGCTTTGTGTATTTTTTTTATGAATAGGTGCCGTAACCAAACCTTGTATTTTATTTTCTTTTAAAGCAGTTGCAGCAGCCACTAAAGATTTTACGGCATACTGTCCGCCAATTTCATTTAGCTGGCCCGGGTTAATGGCAATTTCATCTTCCCAGCAATTAAAAATATTAATCTGCTTATGGCTGATGCGGTTAAGCTCTTTGGTGCTCTGGTAGTTAAAGTTAATTTCAGGTACTGCCTTTCTGTAAAAATTTATCACTTTATTAGAAGCAAAAATAACCGGGGTACAAATTTCCAGCAGCCGGTGATCGGCCATGGCTTTTATGATCAGTTCTATGCCAATACCATTTATATCTCCGCAAGAAATGCCAATTACAGGCCTGTTCATATGGTTAGTTTTTAATAAGGGTCAAATGTACAATATTGTACCTAAACATTGGGGAAGGCTTTGTTGCCAAGGCCGGGCCCTTTGCTGCGGCTGAAGAGTGCGACGCAACCGGAGCCGGGCTTCTATTAATTGCTGGTAAAATACTATTTACCCAACGGCAGTAAAAGCAGCAACATCGTTGCGTCGCACAGCGTATGCAGCAGTGCTTGTGGCAGCGCTTTGTTATTAAAATTATTTTTAAACAGTTTAGTAGTTCTACTAAAACAGCAAAGTGTTCTTACGCAACGCTCAATACTATTTTATCTCTGGCCGACAAAAAGAATCACTTAGTCGAAATAATTAGCAATAGTATACGTTTACACTTAGTTTTGGTTAGTAGTTTTAATAAGTACCTATAAATCCAACCTTTATGAAAAATAAGGTCTACACCCTATTAAAGCGTTTTGTTTTTGCAGTTTTTTTAATGCTTACCATGCTGGTAAGTTATCAGCCTGCAACGGCACAATGCCCCGGCACATCTGCCACAGCCTCTGCAAATTGGGATCTGTTAGATTACCTGGTAACCAGTGGCACATATAGTGGTTATGTAACCACAGCAATGGCGCAAACACAGGGTTTTGCTATTGGCAGAAACCGTTTTACAATTACATATCCCCCCGCTTCTATTACCAATGGTGGTGAAACCACCACTAACACTGCTGAAACCGGTTCTTTTGGAACGGGTGCAGATGTTTCTTATACAGGTAATGGTACGGTAACTATTGTTTTTGATTCTGTTGTAAGAAATGTGCAGTTTAGTTTATACGATATAGATATTTCTCAAATAGCTGGTGTTACAGCAACTGATGGTTCAGGTGTACCCATTCCTTTAAACATAGTAATGAGTGTTGTTACAGCTGGTAGAGTAGTAGTTGCAGGTAGTGGTACTACAAACCCGGTTGCTACTGCTATTGCTACTGCTACTGCAAATAATGATACCCGGGGTACAGTTAACGTATCGATTGCAGGTAACAGTCCGGTAACAGCTAATGGTGTTAAAACAATCAACATAAATTTATCTGGCACTTCTGGAAACTGGTTCTTATCAGACATAACTGCTTGTGTTTATAATAGCTTTCCAACAAACTATTATGCAGATGCCAGGCCATTTACCGGACAACCGGCTTATATAATGGCAACGCCAGATAGTAACACTGTTTCTTATATTAATGTGGCCACAGGTGCTGCCACATTTTTGTTTCAGGATTTAAGTACACCGCGTTATGTAAATGGCATGGGTTACGATCATAAAGGTCATAATATGTATTATGTGCATGACTATACCAGCAGCCCTGCCACCGTAAAATCAGTTTATAAGTTTGATTATAGTACAGAAACCTCCAGCACTTTTATTTCAGATGTAAATACATTGGGCATACCAACCTTTAACCGGGGTGTGGAATCTGCCGGCTCTTGTTACTATGACAGTTGCTTGTACTTTGGCGTTGAAGGAAACGGAGCTTCAAATAATGCCGCTAGGGAAACTATCATCTGGCGCATAAAAATTAATGCTGCCGGTACTGTACAAAATGTGGCACAGGTTTTTGCCGTACCCGCAGACGATGGCGCTGGTACCGCATTATTTGACTGGAATGATTTTACCATTAACAATGGTATTCTTTACAATTTTGATGGTGCTAACGGCTCTGGACAGGCCAACTATTATCATTACAATTTACAAACAGGCAACCTGGATCAGAATTATACCGGCATGCCTGCTTATAACAGACCAAGACAAAATGCTACTTTATGGGATGGCACTATTTATTGGGCATATGATTCAATAGGTGTTTATAATGGTGCCGGTGGTGTTGGCCCCAAAATAAAAATTACAGGCACCGGTTTAAACTGGACGCCCGGTTTACCTCCGGGTATTGGTGCAGCAGGTGATGCCGCAGGGCCTTTCCGTCCAAAATCAGATTTTGGTGATGCCCCGGCAAGTTATGACCCTGACCCACTGGCTCCGGCCACACATGAGTACAATCCAAATCTTCGCTTAGGTGCCACTTTTGATAGAGAGTTTGTGCTTACATCCTCATCTACCGCTAATGCAGATGGTGCTGATGAAGATGGCATGGGTGCTGCTCCGGCATTATTACCAGGTTTTACCAATTACTTTATTACGGTATCAGTATACAATAATACTGGCGCAAACGCAAACCTTGTTGCCTGGTTAGATTATGACAGGGATGGTGTTTTTGAAATCAGCGAAGCACAAACCGCCACTGTTTCAACCAGCGGTACCGCACAAAACATTAATCTAAGCTGGTTGGGTATTACAGTACCTCCCACAACAGATTTATATACTTTTCTTAGAGTACGTATTGCCCCCACTACATCTGGCATGGGTGCAGCCAATATGAATGGCTGGTACCCAGATGGAGAAGTGGAAGATTACCCGGTATTAATGGGTTGGTTAGTGGCTAAAGAAGTATTAACCTTTAATGCAGAAAAAACCAGCCAGAAAGAAGTTGATCTGGATTGGACGGTTGAAAAATCGGCCGGTATCAACAACTTTGAAGTACAGAAAAGTGCATATGGTGCTGCATGGACTACTATTAACAACGTTAGCAGCAAGCAAACCAATCAACCAGATAATTATTATTACCACGATAAAAACAAAATTAGCGGCACTATTTACTATCGTATAAAATTGAATTATACAGATGGTGCTATCAGGTATACAGCTGTTAAAGCCTTAACTGGTGAAGTTGACAGAAGTACTGTTACCGTATCGCCAAATCCAACAAGAGGACAGGTTACCATACAGGTAAATGCGGGCAAAGCAGAAAAAGCAGGCGTACAAATAACAGATAATACCGGTAAAACTATCTGGAACATTTCAACCGAATTAGTAACAGGTAATAATTCAATTAAAACTAACTGCTTACAAAATATGCCAAATGGTGTGTACTATGTTAACATCATAAAAGAGTCGGGTAAAACTGTTCATAAAATATTACTCAAGAAATAACTCTTTTTCGGGATGAGGCTAACCACTTCATCCCGAAACTTAAAATCCTATAAAATTCTGAAAAACCCCGTATGCGTAAACTTATCTTAAGCTGGACTATTATTGGCTGTGTGGGCATTGCCGCACTGTCGCTATTTAAAACATCCCCCTCGCTTCCTGTTGAAAAAAAGGAAAAGAAAGAAAAAGAAACCGGTGCAGACCGTCAGATGGAATTATTCTGGCAGGCCAGGGCCTATCCTGATCATAAAGATTTAAACGATAAATTTTATAAAGCATGGCTGCATGCCAAGGCAATGAAAGTGCCTGAAGTAATTACCGGCACCGAAGACAATGCCGGCGGATTGGGTGCAGATGATATTAATTTTGGTTCATGGACACAAGCAGGTAATCTGCATGTTGGGCGTGTACTTTCTATTGCCATTCACCCCACCACCACCACCACTTTATTTATTGGCAGTGCCAGTGGTGGTATTTACAAATCAACCAACAGCGGTACTTCATGGTCTTATGTAAACACAGGCTTTCCTGTTTTAGGCGTACCAGCTATTACATTTCACCCAACAAATGGCAATATTTTATTGGCCGGCACCGGTGAAGTATATAGAGTGGATACAGCTAATATTGGTTATAATATCTGGAAAGCCCGTGGCAGCTATGGTGTAGGTATTTTAAGAAGTACCGATGGGGGCAATACCTGGTCTCAGGTATTGGTAAAAAACTACGATAACCTTTTTGGTGTACAGGCTATTAAATTTGACCCCACCAATGCAAACATTGTATACGCCTGTACCACCAACGGTCTTTTTAAATCAACCGATGCGGGTGCAACATGGGCTGCTTCTCCTATCTTAAATAAAATTTATGTTTCTGATGTGGTCATTAACAGCACCAATGCTAACCAGATGCTGGCAGCAGTAGGTAACCTGGTAAACGCAGATAAAGGTATTTACAGAACAACAGACGGTGGTACCAACTGGACCAAAGTTGGCAGTGTGCTTCCAACCTCTTTCAGTGGCTATACAAAATTTGCTTACCTAAGTGGTAATACCGTTTATGCAAGCATTGGCCGCGATGATGCCGGCGAAGTTGAACTGTATCGCTCTACTAACTTTGGAAGCACTTTTGCCAGTTTGGCAAACTCGCACCACTGCGAGTATCAGTTTTGGTTTGCCAACACAGTAGCCATTATTCCTTCACGCCCAGATAGTTTATTAATGGGTGGAGTAGGTTTTTACCGCTACCGCGTTTCAACAACAGCCAGCACCACCATTGCAGCTTCTATGCATGCAGACCACCACGATATTAAGTTTGACCCCAGCAACAGTAATATTTGTTATGTAGCTAATGATGGTGGCGTATTCCGCTCTGCCAATGCATTGGCTGCCTCACCAACTTTTACAGAAATAAACAACGGATTAAACATTGCACAATTCTATGCCTCACTTGGCGTGTCAAAACAAAATGCCAACCGCTTTGCCGGTGGACTGCAGGATAATGGTGTTTGGTCATATTCCGGCGGCACCTCGTGGGTAAAAGAGTTTGGCGGTGATGGTGGCCCCACCGTAATTGACCCCAACAATGACCAGATTGTTTACGCCTCTAATGATGCAAGAAAGCTTAATAAGTCTACCACTGGCGTAGCAGGTACTTATTCAACGGCACTTAGCAGTTGGGCCTTTGTAGGCGATGACCGCACCGGTTTTATGTCTCCGGTTGCAATGAGCAGAGCCTCTTCATCTACCATTTATGTGGCCAGCGATAACCTGCATAAGTCTACTAACAGCGGCTCTTCATGGACCAATAACAACGCCACCATTGCCAATAACACTAATTATATTGAAGCTTTGTATAAAACCGCTATTTCGATGGCTGTTTCAAATACCAATGCAGATAAACTATATGTTTCTTTATCACCATTCTCCCAAAGAACTGATAACCGTTTAAATGTTGTAGGCAATCCTTCAGTATTTAAATCTACTAACGGGGGTACTTCTTTTACTAATATCACCGCTGGGCTTCCCAATCGTTTTGTGTTAGACTTTGCTATCAGCGAATCCAATGACGAC
Organism: Flavihumibacter sp.; assembly: GCA_033761915.1. Lineage (GTDB taxonomy): Bacteria > Bacteroidota > Bacteroidia > Chitinophagales > Chitinophagaceae > JACMLD01. The sequence goes on along the minus strand of JANRMC010000062.1, from coordinate 8,972 downwards.
AGCGTGTTTGTAACCCTTGGTGGTTATGGCAGCTCGCATGTATACGTAAGCGGTAATGGCGGCAGCACCTGGGCCGACCGTGGCACGGGTCTTCCGGATGTACCATTTAACGCCATCGTAATAGACCCTGTTAACCCCAATATTATTTATGCCGGTTGCGATTTAGGAGTATACGTTAGCCCTAACCGTGGCGCTAACTGGTTCGATTTTAATACAGGCTTTGCAGATGCAGCAATGGTATTTGATCTGCAGATAAGTGCAGACAACAAACTGGTTGCGGCCACACACGGTAAAAGTGTTTGGATCAGCAATCTGGCAACCAATACCATTCTTCCTGTAAAAATAACTTCTTTCACAGGCAGCAATAAAACAAGCTACAATGAGCTGAAGTGGAATATGAGCCAGTTAACAGATGTTGCTAAAGTAGAACTGGAAAGAAGTATTAACGGTAATAACTACAGCAGCATTAAAACATTCAGCACTGCCAATGAATGGAGCAGTAATACTTTTAATGATGTATTAACTGCCGCTGGCGATGTAACTTACTTCTACCGTTTAAAAGTTACCGGCAAAGATGGTGTAACCAGCTATTCAAGTGTGGTAGCCATACGCGTAGCGCCTAAAGGGCAGTTTAAAGTATTACAAAACCCGGTAAGTAATAATATACCGTTTGAGCTTTCAACCACGGCACGCAACACTTTATCTGTTCAGTTGCTGGATGCCAATGGCCGTGTTGTAAGAAAAGAAACCTTTACTATTACCGCACCGGTAAACAGGTATGCTATTAATAATATAAAATCGTTACCGGCCGGCACTTATTACCTGCATGCCCAAAACGGCAACGATACCTTTACCAAAAAAATATTGAAACAATAACCATTTCTCACTGACAGCTTAAGTAAACGCAAGCCCCTTCTGTTGAAGGGGTTTTGTGTTTTTGTACCCAGCAGCAGTACGCAACCCGGCACCGTTGCGTCGCACACTACAGCTATGGTATAAGGTATAGCGCTTACGACTTACACCCTATACCTTTTAGCTTATGCCTTTTCCTCTGCTGAAGTGTGCGACGCAACCAATGCTGCCCAAAGCACCCATGCCGGCTAACAAAAACAACTATTTTGCAATGCGCTCACTATTGTATTTTTGCAGCAATGTATACACTCAAAAAATCGCTGGGGCAACATTTTTTAAAAGACGAATCCGTTTGCGAACGCATTGTAACAGCCCTTCAGCAAGAGCCTTTACAGCAACTTTTAGAGGTGGGCCCGGGTGGCGGCGCCCTTACCAAATATTTATTGCAACTAAACAACATTCAGTTAAAATGTGTGGAGGTGGATGATGAGAAAGTGCAATACCTCTTACAAAAATACCCTGCGTTGCAAAACAGCATTATTCATAAAAGTTTTTTAGACATTACCCCTCCATTTGAAAACAGTTTTACAGTGGTGGGTAATTTTCCCTATAACATTTCCACGCAAATTGTTTTTAAAGTGCTGGAGTGGAAAGAGCAGGTGCCGGTAATGATTGGTATGTTTCAGAAAGAAGTGGCACAGCGTATAGTAGCAAAAGAAGGCAGCAAAACCTATGGTGTTACCAGTGTGCTGGTGCAGGCATTTTACAGCACTCAATATTTGTTTGAAGTGGATGAAGATGCCTTTACCCCGCCCCCCAAAGTTAAAAGCGCCGTAATAAAACTGATGTCTTTAGCAACCAAACCCAACATCAGAAGCGAGCAGCATCTGTTTCTATTGGTAAAAACGGCTTTCAACCAGCGCCGTAAAACATTGCGCAATGCTGTTAAACCATTATTTGATGCAGCTACCCTGCAAGATGAAATTTTTAATAAACGTGCTGAGCAATTAAGCGTTGCCGACTTTGCCGCACTTACTTTTAGAATGCAATGAAAACCGTAATAGTTACTGCCAAAGTACACCCTGCCCTGCTGCAAACTTTAGAAAGCCGCTCTTATACGGTTATCTACCAGCCTGCCATAACGTATACAGAGCTGGAAGCAGTAGTACCACAAGCCACTGGCTTAATTGTAACCACCCGTTTAAAAATTGATGCAGCATTAATAGATAAAGCCACGCAATTAAAATGGATTGGCCGTTTGGGCAGTGGTATGGAATTGATAGATACAGAATATGCCACCAGTAAAGGCATTGTTTGCGTAAGCTCTCCGGAAGGAAATAGTAATGCCGTGGCAGAACATGTGCTGGCACTTATTTTAAACCTGCTTAATAAAATTACCAGCAGTGCACAAGAAGTGAAAGAGGGTAAATGGATACGGGATGCCAACCGCGGCACAGAACTAAGCGGCAAAACAGTAGGTATTATTGGCTTTGGCAATACTGGCAGTGCACTGGCACGGGTACTGGCTGGTTTTAATGTAACCATACTGGCTTACGATAAGTATAAATTTGGTTTTAGTGCTGGCAATATAAAAGAAGCCAATATGGAGCAAATTGCCCGCTATGCTGATGTTATCAGCTGGCATGTGCCGCTTACTGAAGAAACTCTTCATATGGCCAGCGACAGTTTTTTTAACAGTCTGCAACAACAACCGGTTTTTATTAATGCCTGCCGGGGTAAGGTGCATGATACGGCCGCTGTAATCAATGCACTTAAAAATAAAAAAATTATAGCCGCTGGTTTAGATGTGCTTGAAAATGAAAAACTGGAAACATATACCGCCGCCGAGAAGGAGGAACTGCAATGGTTAACCAGCCAGCCCAATGTTATTATAACACCACATATTGCCGGCTACACCCATGAAGCCTTTTATAAAATGGCCATGGTGGTATTGCAAAAACTGGGTATTTAATAAGCCGTTCTGAGCCCGTAACATTTTATTACAGCCACCCGCTGCTGCGGTTGTGCAAAGCGGTAAAACACCGTAACTTTTTTTAACCGTTTATTTAGCGTAGGCACCGTAAAAGCTCTTGAATAATTAGCAGGTGTTACGGTTGTTTGAACAGAAATGGCCTCACTGCTGCCATCTTCGTATAAAAATTCTATTTCTGTAATGGTAATAGTACTCCGCAGTATAAATAGTTTTATAGTAGCATAAACATCATACCCCCGGGTAGGTATACCAACCAATGCATCTCTGTTATTTACATCGGCCTGGCCAATGTACAACCACTTTTCGCCGGCTATTCTTTTATGATTGCTGCAGCCTGCCGCAATCAGCAGTAACCCTAAGAATATAACTCTTATTGCTATCATACAACATCAAGCTACGTTAAAAATTTCATACAAGTTGCCGTAACAGGTTTTTGTTTTAACAGTTAGTTATAAGGGTTCGGTAATGCATTTGCATACAGTAAAGAAAAAGGAGGTATGTATGAAAAAAATTCTACTCTTTACTTTGATGGCTACAGTAATGCTTACGGGTTTTTCCTGCCGGGCGGTATTTGAAACGCCAGAAGACCGCATTGAAGGCACCTGGGTTTTAGAACGTGCCGAAAGAAATAATTTCTTTAACTGGCAGGATATTTATACCGGTTACGAAAATGGAGAGTTTACTTTTTACAGTAACGGAGATGTGGTTTACAGAGATAATCTGGGTACCTTAAACGGTCGGTGGTACATGCAAACTATTAATGATGGCTATTACGACAGCAATGGCAATTACCAGGAAACGCGGCGCAACACACTTAGCCTGCGGTTATATAATTTTAATAACAACCGCCTCATAGATTGGGTGTTTGATGATTTTAGTGTGAACCGCTACCGCTTAACAGCCCGTTATGAAACGCCCAATTACCAGTATCGCTATAAATTTTTTAGAAAATAAGTAAACCAGCCATATAACAAAAAGCAACATCGTTGCTACGCTCAGTTCAACGGCAACGCCGCGGTTGAACTGAGCTTTTTTGCAACCCTGCACAATTGACGTTAAATTTTACCGTTGGTGCAACGGATTGGTAGTATTTTTGCGTTACCAGCAGATAAGGATCGTATGCAGAAACTTCTATTAGCTTACCTTTTACTAATTACCACGGCGCTGGCGGCACAAAGCCAGCCCAACAGTGTTCCTTTTAAAATAGACAAAGGCCGCATTCTCTTTCACGATAAAGTGGATAAAGAACAACAGCGCTTTCTGGCCCTTTTAAAAAATAACACCAGTCTTTTAAACCCATCGGCAGACCCTACCATTCAGCAATTGCTGGAAGAAGCTATCATACAAACAACCGATGCCCTGCAAGATCAGATAGAAAACGACAGCCTTTTGAACGGGCAAGAGAAAGTTAAATACATACGTGGCTTGGAAATTTTAATTGCCGGCTACAATAACAACGTTGGTAAAAAAGATTATAATCCTGCTATTGCCCCTTCCCTGCTCACCGCATTTGAACAGGCCCGCCGCTTAGATTATAACAAACAAAGTATAGAACCTGTAATTGCAGCAAACAATTATGCCATTGGCAAAATACTGGTAGAGTGCTTTTTGTTTCCTGAAAATACAGGTGTAAAACCAGCCAGAGTACTGCTGATACAAAAATACCTGGCCTTGCACCCCGATGAAATTTTACCCGTTTTACAACGCAACCCGGAGTTGCCAACTGCTGACAGTTTGTTGTTAGTAGCTGCCCATGCAGATGCTAAGAAATTTTATAACTATGCAGCTGTAAGAGACCGGCTGGGTGAAAGAATACGCCTGCACAGTGACCCCTATGTGCAAACCATTTCTAAAATGGCTATCAGTAAGAGCGGACAATTGTATTTTCCTTTTTTTGATTTACTGCTGCATAAAAAAATTACCTATAACGAAATTGACAGTGTAAAAGAAGATAACCTTGCTTATTATCGCCTGCTGGTTAAAACCCGTATAGATTTTGCCAGCCGCATGATGGCTCCGCTAAAAGATACCCCCATGGGTATGCAGGAACTGAGCCGTATGATGAACACCAAGGCCCGTGAGGCTTTTGTGAGAGAAATAAATGGCCTGCACGATCAGCCGGATGCCGTACGTTTTAAATGCCTGGAACCTTTAACCCCACAAGAGCTTTATTACCTATGTGTACTAAGCGAAGATGAAATTTATACCAGCAGTTACCTGGGCGTTTTTAAACGCATTTTTCAAAAAATGCCGGCACCCCGCGGCGATGCATTAATAATGAGTGTAAATGCCGACTACTTTAGAAAGTTTATAAAAATGGCCGCGGCTTATAACACACTGGATACGCTACTAAAATCAATGCCCGACAGTAATGCTACTGTATTGATGAAATCATTTATGATTGGATTGGAAAAGAGCACCCATTTAGAAAATGTAGAAGATGCCGTGGATGTGGCAGACAGTTACAGCAGTATTTTTGATAAGAATAAAAAGCTGGCAGCTTTCATGCTGGATGAAGCCAATTGGAATTACGAACGCTGCCTGCACAATAATGATAAAAACGGGATGGTGGTTTATACTATTGAGAAAACACTTTTTGAAAGTGCCGATACCACCCGCCAGGTAAACCTCTCCACATCGTTGGGAATACCGCCGGTGTTTAATGTAGACTATTCATCCTTAACAGACGACAGTGGCCGCGTGGTACAACAGGTATTTTTTTATGGTGATGAAGATAAAGATGGTCAAAACTCATTTGCCAATTTTATGACCCTGTTTAAGGGCAAACCGGAATGGAGCATTGCAGAAAACCCATATTGGGTTACTATAAAATCTGTAAAAGGTAAACCAGTTTGGATATTTGCCAATAAACCTTTGTATGGAGAAGATGATCCGGATGAAGAGGCACAGCAAAAATTAAACGAATATTTAAGTGATAAAAAATTACATCCTACCGTATTTATACACCGGGGACATAGCTATCATGTAAAATATTCTTTACAACAAATTCAACCCAGTGCAAGAGTGGTGGTGCTGGGCAGTTGCGGTGGGTATAATAACCTGAATGAAGTACTCACCATCAGCAGCGATGCACATATTATTTCTTCTAAACAGGTGGGTACCCGCACGGTAAATGAGCCTATTTTAAAAGCCATTAATACAGCATTAACAAGCGGTAAAAATATTGACTGGCTGCCCATGTGGAAAGAGCTGGGCAAACAGTTTACCGGCGATGCCAAAGAAAAGTTTGACGATTATATTCCCCCATACAAAAACCTGGGAGCTATTTTTATTAAGGCTTACCGCATAGCAAGCAGCAAACAATAATTATTGAAATTGCTGTTTGGCTGTATACCTGCTGCTATCACTTGAATGATAGATGATGAGTATTGATATGCCGTTGAAGTGTGCGACGCAACGACTGCCGCTACATGGCTGCTGCTGGTAACATAATAATTATGCCAGCACCACCGGCTTCTCGCCCAATTGTTTCATCATTCTGAAATGTGAGGCTATTGAACCCGTCATGGTTGGAATGCTGTTATAAAAAATATTAAACTCTTTACAGGTTTGTTGCACAATAGGACTTATTGCAGGATAATGCACATGGCTGATTCTTGGAAACAGGTGATGCTCTATCTGGTAATTTAACCCGCCTACATACCAATTAACCAGCCAGTTGCCGGGGGCAAAATTGGCGGTTGTTTTAACCTGGTGAATGGCCCACTCGTTTTCGATGGTTTTATGATCAAGGCCGGCAGCGGCTTCAAACTCTGCATGCTCTACCACATGCGCCAGCTGAAATACCAAGGCCAATACCAACCCCATTGAAACCTGCATTACTGCAAAGCCCAGCCCCCATTTGGCCCAACCCAATACCGATACGGGTATGGCCACATAAAAAATGATGTATAAAACTTTGCTTAACCAGAAAACGATGTGCTCTTTTGTATTCATTTTTTGCAAGGGCGTGGTAAATACTTTTTGCTTGAAGTATTTATTAAAGTCCATAATGGCCACCCATGCAAATGAAGAGATGGCATATACCAATACCACATAAATATGCTGGTAGCGGTGTGCGGGTACCCATTTTTGAGAGGCACACTGGCGCATCAAAGGGCTTTTGGCTATATCATCATCCACCCCATCTACATTGGTATAGGTGTGGTGTATTATATTGTGTTTAAACTTCCAGATGAAGGCATTACCACCCAAGGCATTTAATGAGTAGCCCATCAATTCGTTTACCCATTTTTTGGAAGAATAGCTGCCATGGCAGGCATCGTGCATAACATTAAAGCCAATACTGGCTAATATTAAACCCTGCACCATGCACAAACCCAATGCTGCCGCTGCAGGCATAGCAACTGTTAATAGTAAAATATAAATGGTAATGGCTGCAGGTATCAGAACCAGTGTTTTGCTGTACAACCTCCAGTTACCCGTTTTTTTAATACCGGCCTGTTGAAAATAGGCGTCTACATTTGCTTTAAGTGTGTTATAAAAAACACTGTTCTTGTTGTTAAACGTTACTTTAGACATAATAAAATACTTCCGGTTTTAGGTTTATTTTAAGCCGGAGATGTTTAAAAAAACTGATAATGGAAAATTGCTTGTAAAGATTATAAAATGGCAAACATCTCAAAGCGGTAAGGTAAGCTATTTTACCCATAAAAAAACTGATTGATTAACCCCAGCAGAACGATAACGTTTGCATAAACTTAAATTAACTTAAAACAATTAGTTGCAACTAACAATAGTTAAAGTATGCAACCAAGCAGCTTAATTAATTTTCTGTTTTAATAGTTCACGGGCCTCCTGTAGTTGGGTAATGTCTGCAAAAGCATCTTTTGGAACCATAAAAAAGGAACGGGCATCAAAATAGAGATGAAAGAAGTAAAGGGTTTCTTTAAAGGCACTAAACTGTTGCCAGCTCCAAACCTGGGTGCCTTTTTCTGTCTCTAACTCCACCCCCTGTTCACGCAGGCTTAGTATAAAACTATCATGAAAGGTTTGCGATTTTTTGTAAATACTTAAGGGTAATAATACACGCACACTTAACCACAGCATAAACCATAAAAAAGAGAATATAAGAAACGAGACCGGTTGTATTATCTTATAATAAAAGAGTATTGCAGATAATATGGCAAACACATTTACTATTATAAACAGAATGCGTATTTCTGAACGGCCAAAAAAGTGAGTACGCAATCCGTCTAATACCTGTTTTTTGTTATAAGAGAAGCTTACTGTCATTGCTGTTAATTTATTGTTTGGCTGCCTGTGGTACTCTTAAATCGTTTTCGGTAATACTCCACTCACCCAGTTTTTCTCCTTTCACTCCTAAAAATTCTGCTTTCAGCACCCGCTCTTTACCCTTACCGGTAATACTGATGCGGGTATAGTTTTGTGCTTCCACCAATGTACCACTTACACGGGCCGGATTGTTTAACTCTTCTCCCTGTACTTTACCCACACCTGATGTAAGCGGAGAGGATGTAATATCGTACAAAGGATACAAGCCCTCTCTGTCTTTTTTTATTACTTCACTGTGGTGGCGGTCTCCGGTTAAGAATAGCACGCCATTAATTTTTTCTGTTTTCAAAAAATCCATCAGCTCATTGTATTCAACCGGGTAATCCTGCAGGCAATCATATTTTGATGCCGGGTTTAAAGTTTGGCTGCCCGTAACTATAAATTTAAAAGCCGCCTTACTCATCAGCAACTGATTTTTTAACCAGTCCATTTGTTGGCGCCCCCACATTCTTTTATCAGCATTGGGTTTACCTTCTATATAAGCACTCATATAATCATTGCTTCTAAACCAGCGATCGTCCATTAAAAAGAAATCACAATCGGCATAACCCAGCTTACTGAAAATACCTTCTCCACCCAACCCGTAGCTGGGGTTAGCCCAGTAATTCATAAACACTTCACGGCTCTGCTCTTTTAGTATATAACTTTTATCAGCATCGTTGGGGCCGTAATCATGGTCATCCCAAATAGCATATTGAGGCATGGCTTTTAAAAAATTTTGCAATATGGGTAAACTGCGGTCTCGGTGTGCCCGGTACCACAAGCCCCATTCGCTGCCATAATCAGCATCGCGGGTGTACCAGTTATCGCC